>JACDDL010000123.1 GCA_013817045.1 Actinomycetota bacterium
GGTCGGCTCGAGCGGAGGGGTCGGGGGGGTGGGCTCGAGCGGAGGTGTCGGGTCGGTTGCGAAGGTAGGTGGCGGATCGGGGGCGCCTGAACCGGGAACGTCGAGTGTGCCGCCGGCGTCATCCGTGACCGAGAAGGCGTTGGACTTCTCTTTGTCTTTCTGCTCGCCGGCCACCAGGGTTGCCTTAGCGATGTCCGCCGGCCCTGGGATGTCGAGTGGGTCCACGGCTTCGCCTTCGTCGTCCGGTCTTGCGTCTTTGGAGGGTGTAGCGCTTGCCACAGACGAGAACGCCCGGGCAATGTCCTCTCCCGAACCTCCCTGGAGGGCGACCGCGCCACCAACCGCGGAGGCGCCGATGAGGGCTGCGGCAACCACCGGCGCGACTTTCTCGCCAAGTGCGACGGAGACATGCTCCATCATCCCGCTCGAAGTCAGCGAACCACTTGCGTATGCAATCTCGGCTGCCGGGGACGCGGCGCGGGCCACTTCGGCGGGCCCGAGGGGGAAATGCCGCCCTCGAAAACGGTCCAGGAACCCATAGAGGGGCAGCAGGACCGGCGCCGGTACCCAGGTTCTCCGGAAACGCTTTCGGGCGCGGTGCAGCAGCGCCTTCACCTGCCCCTCGCTGATGCCGAGAGCTAGAGCGATCTCCCGATAGGGCAGGCCTTCGTAGTCGCGCAACACGATTGCGGCTCGATGCGCAGGGGGGAGCGAGGACAACACGGCGCGTATCTTGTCTCCCTCGGCCCTCTTCAGCAGGACGTGCTCGGGGTCATCCGTGCCTACGCCCGGTCTCTGCTCCAGAGCATCGATCGAGGTGACGTCCTGCGGACGGCGTTTGCGGAGCCTGAGGTGGTCGAGACAGACGTTGGTCGCTATCCGGATGATCCACGGGCCCAGCTGGTAGTGGCCGTTGAAGCGCCCCAGGGCCTGGTAGACCCTCAGGAAAGTTTCCTGCGTCGCCTCCTGAGCGTCGTCGCGTTGGCCCAACATCCGGTAGCAGACGTTGTAGACCGAGCGGTGATAGCGGCTGTAGATGGACCCATAGGCGTCCTGTTCGCCGCGCTGGAACGAGAGGGTGAGGTCTCTGTCCTCGTCCGAGCCCAGGACGGAGTCGGGTACCTCCACGTGTTCTTGTTTTCTCAGCGCCGCCATCGAACCTCCCAGAGCCCCCTGTGTTCTGGCCCATCTTCAGTATCCCACCATCCGAAGATGAGCAACCCTCCTGCCCACAATCTGTATTCGTGTGGTGAGGCCCCCTGGATCTTCGAAGACCTCGTGCCGGTCAGTCCCGGGCGTATGCTCTGCGCCAGCGTCCGGTGGCCAGACCGTATCGAACGCGCGCCAGGGTCGGCCGCCAATCGTCCCGCGACTCGATTGCGTAGACGGTGCCCCGCTTGAGCCTCAGCTCTCTCAGGGCTTCCCGCGTACCCATGCTGTGTTCCCTCCAGGCACTGATCACACTGCGGAGATCGGCGTCCAGCCACCGGTAGGAGACCCCCGCGCGCCCTTGGGCCCGGTCGACGGCCTCGCCCCGGAGCAGATCGCAATAGAGACCCACCAGGTTGACCCCGGCTCCTGCCGCAAGCCGTAACGAGGCGTACACGCGCGGATTGACGTCGATCAGGTAGCGGCCCATGTAGTCGGCCTCGAAGATGCCGTTGTAGCCGTCAAGCAGCCGGAGGAGGCGAGCTTCGACCTCGCCATCGACCGGGACCGTCCGTGCGGCGGACGCCGACCCCGCCTCGGGAGGCCACGTCCGTATGTGACGCTGTCGCACCGATGCGATCATCTCCCCCTCCCACACCAGACCCGCAACACCGAACTCCTGCTCTCGTTGGAGGAAGGGCTGCACCAAGACCTCCCCGGGCTTTCCGGACCACCATCCGAGATCCTCCGGCCCATGGGCCACCCGGGCGGCGTGCTTGACCGTCGGCTTGATCATCACGGGGTAGTCGAGCCGGTCGGCCTCTTCCAGTAGCCCGCCGGTGCTCGCGAACACCGTGGTTGGTGGCATATCGACGCCTGCCTCTTGGGCGAGCCGAGCCAGCCGGGACTTGTCTATGAAACGGACCTCGGGCCTGCCCAGGGCGCGCAGGGCGATGTCGGTCGTCGGCAGGACGGTCAAGTAGGGGTGAGACTCTAGCTCGGCGGCGATCGCGTCGGCGTATCCCTCCGCCCGGTGGCTCGGAACCCGGATTTGCCGCCGGCAGTGACGGGACGAGGCGGCAAGCGATACCGGGGTCGAGAACGCCACCGCCGGCTGATAGCCCGCAGCGGCGAGGCCGCGTACTGCGGCGACCGACCCGGACGCCTTTCCGTAGTTGTCATCCGTAACCAACACCCACGGGCTCTCTTCAGGCGGATGAGCGCTCAAGTTGCGGGCGCCAGGAGGCTCGGAGAATCACGCGAGGCCACGTCCTCGGTCGGCTGCCTCGCAGCGCAGATGACCGAGGCGTTCGAGCAGGTTCTCCCTAGGCGATGAAGCACAAACGGGTTTCTCCTCGAGTTGAATGAGTACCTTTTCGTCTACACATCTTCGTCTCTCTTGCGGTGCCGGCCGAAGACCGTCTGGCGAATCTTGTTCAAGTAAAGCCCGGCGAGGTGCCGATAGAGTGGTCCTGTGTCTCTCTTCTTCATGCCCTCGATCTTCCCACCGCTCCTCATCTCGCACGCTGGGGCGACCACGCCGCGTTCAGAGGCGGGACCGTCGGATGCCTAGGGCTGTCATCACGGGGGGGGCGGGTTTTCTCGGGTCCCACCTCTGTCGACGACTGCTCGGGGAAGGTTGGGAGGTGGTTTGCCTCGATTCGCTGGTGACGGGCAACCCCACCAATCTGGAAGAGATCTCGGAGGAGGGACGTTTCACCTTTAGATCCGTGGACGTCACCGACCCTCTGGAGGTTGCAGGCAAGGTCGACTGGGTCTTCCATCTCGCCTCTCCGGCCTCACCACCGGATTACCTCAGGCTTCCGATCGAGACCCTCAAAGTCGGTGCGCAGGGGACTTACTCGGCGCTCGATCTGGCTCTGTCGAAAGGGGCGTCTTTTTTCCTCACCTCGACGTCGGAGGTATACGGGGACCCACTGGTGCACCCGCAGCCCGAGAGCTACTGGGGCAACGTCAACCCCATCGGCCCCCGCAGCGTGTACGACGAGGCCAAACGCTACGCCGAGGCGGTTACCTTCGCTTACCACAGGGTCCACGGGATTCCGATCAAGGTCGTGCGGATCTTCAACACATATGGCCCCCGGATGCGCAAGGCCGACGGCCGGGCGGTCCCGAACTTCATCGACCAGGCTCTCCACGGGCACCCTGTGACCGTGCACGGTGACGGTAGCCAGACCCGGTCGCTGTGTTTTGTAGACGATCTCATCGAGGGCTTCTGGCGGTTCCTCTCGGCCGGGGGCACGGGCCCCATGAACCTCGGGAACCCGGAGGAATCGACGATCCTCGAGCTCGCCAAGCTGGTGGCCGACCTCGCCGGGAGCGGCACCGAGGTCGAGTTTCTGGAGCGGCCGATGGACGATCCCGAGGTCCGCAGACCCGATATCGCACTGGCCCGCCGCAAGCTCGATTGGGAGCCGACGGTGGATCTCAGAGACGGGCTGAAGCGGACTATCGATTGGGCTCGCCCCCGGTGGTCCTGAGCCCTTGAACGCCGGGCGCGCCGAGTCGGCGGCCGATCCCGGCCTTGTCGCCCCTCCCCCCACAGCCTTCTCGATCGTCTATCTGTGTACGGGAAACCGCTGCCGTAGCCCGATGGCCGAGGCGTGGACCCGGCATCTGGCCGCCGAGTGTGATCTTCCCCTCGTGGCCGGCTCGGCGGGGATCCTCGACCTCGGGCCGGTGGGCAGTCCAACGCCCGCCCTCGATGTGATGCGGGGGGCTGGGATAGACCTCTCGGGCCACCGTGCCCGAGCTCTCGCGAGGGTCGACATGGCGGCGGCCGACCTCGTGATCGGGTTCGAGCGCAAGCACGTCGCCGCGGCTGTTGTCGACGCGGGTGTTCCTTACGAACGAGCGTTCACATTGATCGAGCTGGTCCGGCTGCTCGAGGCCTCTGAGCCCTTAGGGGAACAGGGCCCGGTTGCCCCAGAGAGCAGGGTCGAGGGCGCACGGCGGGCCGTCGAGCGCGCCCACGGCTCCAGGGGCGAGCCGGATCTGGGCACCGGCGAGGACTTGGCCGACCCAGTCGGCGCGCCGGCGAGGGTCTACGAGGCCACCTCGAAGCGCATCGCCGAACTGAGTGGGCGGCTGCTCCGGGGCCTGTTCGGCTAGGGCTCGACGCCCGGTTGGACGCAAGGAAGCCACCGAGGGTGAACCCCGGTGGCTTCCAAGTATGAGCGCTGTGGTGCCTATTGCTACGCTGCGTCCGGCCTGAAGGTGTTGAGGGCCGGGTCGTTCGGGGTGCTCTGCTTCACGTTATCGAAGTGGTAGAAGCGACCGGGCTTTGCACCCTCGGCGCCGAAGCCGAAGCCTGCAGCCTGAAGCTGAACCACTGCGTCCGCGGCCTTCTCGAAGCCGCGCTGTCCGCGGTTCGGGGCGCCGGGCGCCCTCTCGATCTGGTCGAACTTCATGAATACCCGGTCGTTGCCGAGCATCCCCAACGACTGACGCGCGAGCGCGCGGTGCACGCCTTCCACGCCCATGAACTCCGCCGTGTAGGTTGCGAACTCGCCGTTCCCCATATTGCCGAAGTGCAGGGTGGCGATGAGGTAGGCGTTCACGAAAATCTGATCGCCCACCTGCAGAGTGTTGAGCAGGTTGGTCCGGCTCGCGAAGACCGCGTCCGGGACCCAGATCCTCTTGGTGAGGGGCGTGGCGCCAAGCGATGTGAGCACGTTGTAGTGCACCAGCTCTTCGCGTGCGGCCGCCTTGATGTTGCGCTGGGTGACAGCGTCCTTGCCGAGGCCGCGCCGGAAGCCGATCGTGTTGACGATCGTGGCGAGGACCTCTGCTGTTGCTGCGATGTTGATGATGTCCGTCGTGCTCTCTCCGGCATGATGCCCGGCCTTTGCAGCCGAGGGAATGCTGAGGAGCCCGAGCCCGCCAAGAGTCGCAGCCGCCCCGGCTACGAACTGGCGCCGGCTCGCTGCCGGCTTGTCGGCCACCTGCTTCTCGATCCCCGAGAAGACGTAGTTGAGCCCATCTGTCATGCGCTTCCTCCTTGTATGGGACTGCCGCCGTCCGAGTTGCGATCGCCCGATGCGGGTGTGCGTTTACCCTCGGGTCGCTGCAGCCCTTCTGTTTTCGTGCCTGGGTTGAGAGGAGAAACCGACAAAGGCGAACGCAGCTAAGGTCCCAACACCCCCTCCGCTCGCGTTGAATCTGCTATCCGTCCTGCCAGAGACCGTCTCCCAACCGTCCGCTGCCCGTTGTTCGTGCCTCCTCGCGATCCCGGATTGGGTCGATTTGGGTTTCCTTGAAGATGAAGTGTCATACCGTCGATGGGGAGTCGTGTCGTCGTCACGGGATGCAGAACGACGTCAGGTGACTACGTCCCGCCCGTTGATCTGTTGATCTGTGGGCTTAGGTTTGGGGGCGGAAGGGCGGGATGCCCTGGATGCGCTCAGGCCCACGACCTTGGTATTCGGCGCGGAATTCGTCCACGACCTCCTGGGAGACCCGGTCGCAGGATTGCGAGGCGCCCCAGGCGGTGAGAACGAAACTGTCTGCGTCTGGGACGCCATCGTAGGGGGCCGCAAGGAGGGCAGCTTCCTGGGCCAGGGGCTCCCGATCGATCAATGCCTCGATCGCGGTGATGGTTTCCTCGGACGCGTCCGGCCGATACCAGAGCACGATCTGACCGTGCTCGAGATTGTGGACGAGCTGCTCGGGCCGGAGTGGGGCCGGATAGAAACCAGCCGGAGCCGGGCCCACATAGTGCGGCCCTGAAGTAGGTGGGGTCGAGTTGTAGGGGGGATGGGTGGCCCCCTCTTCGATATGAGTACCCTTTTGGAGCTCGTAGGTCTGGATCGGCGCGCAGGAAGCCTCTGAGGCCGCGACCCCGACGGGGGCGGCCTCCCGGGCCCGCTCGGCGATGATGAGTGCCACCGCCCCGGCCAGCACCACAACGGCGATTCCCGTCGTTATAAAGTTTCGCCGTCGAGCCGCGCGCCGCTGTTCCTCCTGCCGGCGTTGTTGAGCCTCGCGTCGGTCTCGCTTCTCAGCAAGCTTTCTGCTCATGGGTCGAAAGCTAACAGCGACGGCCGCCAATATCGCGGCAGCTCTCTTTGACCCTTTCTTTGGGGCCAAACGGTTGCTCTACGACTATCTCGCCCCTGAGTTGGCCCCGGGGTAATCCATCGTAGGCGTCTCCGGCCCGCCGGGGCGTCAGAGGATGTAGGCGCGGGGATCGGGCGCCGGGCGGGGTCTGGGGTGATAGTCGGGGGACGCATAGCCCACGAGGACGAGTGCGTGCGGCTCTACCTCCGCCGGCAGGCTCAGGGCCCTCTGCACCTGTTCGCGACAGAACACCGGCGCCGAGATCCAGCACGAGGCCACCCCGGACTCGGCCAGCGCGGTCATGTAAGTCTGCAGCGCGGCGCCCACCGAATGGGCAAACAGGCTCCATTCTGCGAGCCTGCGCCGGTCGTCCGTGTAACCATGCGACCTGGTCATGTCCGCACAACAGACGGTGAGCAGCGGGGTCGACCTGAGCAGCCCCTCGGACCGGCTCAAGATCGCCTCGATCCGATCGTTCGGTAGCCCGTCCGCAGTGAGGTCGGCCCGCCATGCCGCCCCCATGTCCGCGGCCAGGCGTCCCTTGTCCTCGGGGGAGTCGAGGAGAGCGAAGCGCCAGGGGGAGGAGTGGTGGGGGGCGGGCGCCTGAACCGCCAGCGACACCGCGCGCTCGACGAGGTCCCGGGGGACCGCTCGGTCTTGGAAGGCGCGCACGCTCCGGCGCGCAGCCACCGCTTCGGTCAAGTTCACCGGAACAAGTCCTCATGGGATGGCCTGATGATCTCTGCTGCCGACCCGTCGGCCAGTCTTACCGGTGCGCCTCGCACCACGGCGGCACAGACCCCGAGGCGTTTGCCCATGACCATCTCGGCGGCTCCGGCAATCTCGTCGGCGACTGCAATCAGGGTTGCGGCCAGAGACCGGCCGAAGGTGTCGGTCGATCCTCGATAATCCGTGAGCGGCGCCATGCCCGCGACGCCGATGGCGACATCGGTTTGTCCCACCCTCCAGGCGCGCCCGAACGTGTCGCTAACGATCACCGCCAGGCGAACCCCGACGAGATGCTCGAGCCGGGCCCGGATCCGGCGCGCCGAACGATCGGGGTCGACCGGAAGCAACGCCAGACAATCGCCGGGGACGTTGGAATCGTCCACACCGGCGTTGGCGCACACCAGGCCGTGGCGAGTCTCCGAGATGACCGCGTCGCCCATGCGCCGTAGCACGCGCGTCGACTCCGAGAGGGCCGCCTCCCGGCGCGTGATCCCTCGTACGAGCCGCCCCTCGGCTTTCGAGACGACCTTCTGGGTCACAACCACGACGTCTCCATCGGCCCATCGGATACTTTTTTTTTGCTCGCTCACCGCTCGGCCCTCCCGCTCGCTCACCGCTCGGCCCTCCTGCGCGATCAGGGCGGCGAGATCGTCCCCGGGGACGATCTCAGGAATCCCGCGGATCGGGATTATCCGGATTTCGGTCACAGGGAGAGGAGAGACTCCGCCAGCCTGGCCGAGGCGTCACGGTCGGACATGATCGTGTCGAGGATGACGGTCCTCATCCCCGCCCCTTCAGCGCGCTCGGCTTCAACAGCGTCGGACCCGTCCACCACGAAGGTCTTACACCAACCCGAATAGAGCCGGGCCACCCCCGAGGCGCTGACCTCGATTCCCAGCCCTTTCAGAAGCCGGTCCGCCGGGCCCTTCAGCGGCGCGCCTCTCACGATGGGAGTCACCGCGACGACGGATGGATGGGCCGCCAGGGCGCCTCGGACCCCGGGCAGGGCGAGAATCGGTGCGACCGACACGACCGGGTTCGACGGGCACACGATGACGCGGTCGGCAGCCTCGATCGCGTCGACGACTCCGGGGGCCGGCTTGGCGTCCTCGACACCGGCGAAGACGACCCGGGCCACGTCGACGTCCGCCCGCCTCCTGACGAAATATTCTTGGAAGGCCAGGGTCTCGCCGTCGCGGGTCACGATCTGGGTGCGCACCTCGTCGTCGGACATCGGGATCACCTGCGTTCGAACCCCGAGCGCTCGTCGGATCTCGTCGGTGGCGCCAGACAGAGTCGCCCCTTCCGACAACCGCTGGGTGCGGTGGATACAGGTGGCGAAGTCGCGGTCCCCGAGCCGGAACCAGGTCGCCGAGCCGAGCCTGCCGAGCGAGTCCATCACCGAGAATGAGTCCTCTGCAATCCCCCAACCCCTGCGCTCGTCTGCGATGCCGGCCAGCCAATAGGTGACGATGTCGAGGTCGGGGCATATCCGAGCTCCGTAGAGGCTGTCGTCGTCCCCGGTGTTGACGATGGCCGTCAGGTTGCCCCCCAGTCCGGCGTCGAGCCCAACCAGGAGCTTGGCGCCGCCCACGCCTCCCGCGAGAGCCACGACCTTCACGGCGCGCCCGTTCTGCGCCATGTGATCGTCCGTCCCGGCCGCTTCATCGCCCGGAGTCTATCGAGTAGCCTTCCGTCCGTGAATGGGCTGGGAGGGCTGTTGGGGCGCGCCGCAGATGGGCTGACGCTGACCGACGAAGAAGCCCACAGGATGGCTCGG
>JACDDL010000322.1 GCA_013817045.1 Actinomycetota bacterium
GACAGCGATGAAGCGGCCAGGATCTTCCCCGAGGTCTACGACCGCGTGCGCCTCAGCACCCCTGGCATGGTCACCCGTTCGTCTTTATGGTGGAAGCACCATGTTCTCCTCGACGTGAGGAAGAACCGCAGCGGCGGGCCGCCGATGTGGCGCGCTGTGGTCGAGGTCGAAGGGCGCCCCGAGGCGTACGCTTTGTACCGGGTGCACCCGACGTGGGGCCAAGGATCGCCGGTGGGCTACCTGGAGGCGGTCGAGGTGATGGCGACCGACCCGGATGCCATGCAGGAGGTGTGGCGGTTCCTCTTCGGAGTCGACCTCGTTGCCCGAATCAAGGCCGACTGGCTCCCGGCGGACCATCCTCTGCTGTTGATGGTGACGGAACCGAGCAGGCTGCGCTTCAGGCTCCAGGACGCTTTGTTCCTTCGGCTCATCGACGTCGGGCGCGCCCTGGAAGCGCGAAGTTACAGAACGGAGGACACGCTCACCTTCGAGGTCAGAGACAACTTCTGTCCGTGGAACGAGGGCCGTTGGGAGCTGCACACGCATCCCGAGGGTTCGACGGCAACCCGGACGTCAAGGGAAGCCGACCTCGTGCTCGACGCCGAGGACCTCGGAAGCGTCTATCTCGGAGCCTTCACCTTCGGGCATCTGCTCATGAGCTCGAGGGTCGAAGAGGCCACCCCCGGCGCAGTCCGGCGCGCCGACGCGATGTTCGTCACCGAGCGGGCGCCGTGGTGCGAGATGTTCTAGAAAACCCACGAATCAGTTGCGTGCCGCTACCAGCGAGACGATCTTTGGAGGCCGCGCAATGACCTTCGCCGGGGGCCGTTCGCCCAGGAAGCTTTGTACGTTGGGCGAGGCGAGCGCGAGCTCAACCATCCGATCCTCGGTCACCTCGGACGGCACGGCAATGGTGTCACGCACCTTCCCGTTGACCTGAACGACCATCGTGACCTCGTCCTCGGCCGCCAGACCGGCATCGAAGACCGGCCACAGCGCAACATGGATCGACCCTTCGTGACCCATCCGATGCCACTGCTCTTCGGTGATGAACGGCGCCATGGGAGCGAGCATCTTCAACAGCGCTTCGGCCAGCTCGCGCAGAACGGTGGGATGTCCGACGCCCTTGGAGCGGAGTCGGTATACATCGTTCACGAGCTCCTGCAGGCGTGAGATCGCGGTGTTGAATGAGAAGCTTTGGTAGTCCCGGGTGACGACTTTGATCGTACGGTGAATGGCCTTGCGAAGCGCAATGTCCGGCGCTCCGATTTCAGAGTCGTCCACATCGTCGAGCGCATGCACCTCCTCGCACAGCCGCCACACTCGCTGCAGCCACGGAGCCGTAACCCGGCCGATCGACGTCACGCCCTCCGAGGGCCAATCGAAATCCTGTTCGGGAGGGCCGGAGAACAACATGTACAGGCGCAGTGCGTCCGAGCCGTAGCGGTCGAATGCCTCGGCGGGCTCGACGATGTTCCCGCGTGTTTTCGACATCGCCTTGCCGCCCATGGTCACCATTCCTTGGTTCAGCAAGGCCGGATACGGCTCACCGTGTTTCGCCATACCCATGTCCACGAGCACCTTCTGGAAGAAGCGCGCATAGATGAGGTGCATGACCGCATGGGTGATGCCGCCCGAGTACTGGTCGATCGGCATCCACGCGTTTGCAATCTCGGGATCGAACGGCAGCTCATCGTTGTGGGGATCGAGGTAGCGGTTGAAATACCATGACGAGTCCACAAACGTGTCCATCGTGTCTGTTTCGCGGCGCGCCGCCCCGCCGCACTTGGGGCACTCGACGTTGACCCATTCGTCGACTTTGGCCAGGGGGGAGGACTCGCCACTCGGTGTGTAGTCGACGATGTCGGGCAGCACGACCGGCAGATCCTCCTCGGGCACAGGCACCTCGCCGCAAGTTTCGCAATACAGGATGGGAATGGGGGTGCCCCAGTACCGCTGCCGGCTGATCAACCAATCGCGGATCCGAAAGTTCTTGGCGGCGCGCCCGCGGCCCTCCTCGGCAAGCCAGTCGGTGACCCCCTGAACCGATTCCCCGGTGGGGGTCCCGTCGAAGCCGTCGCTGTTGACCATGACTCCGTCACCGTCATAGGCAATCGTCAGGGAGTCGGCATCCAGCGAATGCGCTTCACCCGGCTGGATGACCACTCTGACCGGGAGCCCGTATGCGCGCGCGAAGTCGAGGTCTCGCTGATCGTGGGCAGGCACCGCCATGATGGCGCCGGTCCCGTACTCCATCAACACGTAATCTGCAACCCAGATGGGAATGGATTCTCCATTTACCGGATTTGTGGCGTGCTTGCCGAGGAACAAACCCTTTTTGGGCCGCTCCGTGGAGGCGCGATCTATGTCCGAAAGGCCGGCGGCCTCCTGTCTGAAAAGGGTCAGCTCATCCTCGAGCCCTGATGCTGCGGCAAGCTCCTCCGCCAGCGGATGCTCGGGCGCCACCACGAAAA
>JACDDL010000124.1 GCA_013817045.1 Actinomycetota bacterium
CACTGCCGTGTTCTGGATGGATAGAGGATCATGGAGCGGACCTGTCTCATGGCGCAAACCCATTTCGTTCTCTTTCTCCTTCGCCCTCATCTCTTTTTCCCTCGCGTGGGTGCTGTCGTTCCTGCCGAGACGAGCGGTGTGGGGTTGGATCGTGATGGGTGTTTACGGTGGTGCGAGTGTCGTCGAGACAGCATTGATTGCGATGCAGACATGGCGGGGCGTCGCATCCCACTTCAACTCCGAAACCGGGTTCGACGAATTGGTCTTCGCGTCGATGGGCGTCATGATCGCTCTTGTGTTTGGAAGCATCGTGGCGATCACAGTCCGGACCTTCAGGTTTCTCGAGGCATCCTCCAGCTTCGCCTGGGCGATAAAGAGCGGTCTTCTACTGCTGATCGCAGGCCAACTACTGGGCGGGTTGCTAATCCGAGAGGGTTTCCGGCAGGTGGAGGCCGGAGCGGCTTCGTCGCCGCTTATCTTTGGTTCGGCAGGCGTGATGAACGTGCCTCACGCGGTGTCACTGCATGCGCTGCAGGTCCTGCCGCTTCTGGCCTGGCTTGCCATGTTCACACTCTGGGACGAAACGAGGCGAACCAGGCTAGTGGTTGCTGCAACGGCCGGTTACACAGGTCTCGTCTTCGTCGGCATCGTCCAAGCCCTCGGCGGGCAATCCCCTCTGTCGTTCACCCTGATGATGGCGCTGGTTTTCTGGATAAGCGCCGCCCTGCTGCTCGGGCCCTTTGCCGTGATCGCCGCCGAGCACATGCGTGAGCGGACGGGCGGGCGCGAGGCACCCGGTCTGCGAGGAGTTCGCGGCTGAACTTTGGTCGAAAACGTGCGCCCAGTGAACGTTTTCGACCAAAGTTCGTCCTTCAGCCCGGCTGCGGGCGCGCCGGGATCCTCAGGCCGGCCATGCCGCCGTCAACCTCCAGGGCGGTGCCGGTGACGAAGCTCGAGGTCGGGGCGGCAAGAAACAAGATCCCCGCGGCAATCTCCTGTGCGCTTCCAAGGCGGCCCATGGGCTGGCGCGCCTCCAGTGCGGCGCGTTCGGCGCCGGGATCCGGTGCGGCGTCGAGCAGGCGGCCGACCCATGGAGTGTCTGCTGTTCCCGGGCAGATGCAGTTGACCCTGATACCTTCGTCCACGAGGTCGGCCGCCATGGCGAGTGTGAGAGACAGGACCGCACCCTTGCTGGCGCTGTAGAGCGCTCGTTGGGGAAGCCCGGCGATGGCGGCGACGGAGGACACGTTGACCACCGCAGGGTGCTCGGCGCGCCGGAGGTGGGGCAGCGCGGCGCGCGCCGTGCGAACCATCCCCAACACATTGACGTCGAACACCTGCCGCCACTCGTCATCTGAGTTGTCCTCGATGGTTCCGGCGGCGCCGATCCCGGCGACATTGACGAGCACATCGAGCCGTCCGAACTCGCCCACGACCTGCTGTACGGCAGCATCGATCGAGGTGCCATCGGTGACGTCCGCCACCAACGGGAGCACTCCATCCCGTCCCGAAGCCTCCTCGATGTCGAGTGCCCCAACACGCGCCCCGGCTTCCTCAAGTGAATCGACGGTTGCAGCACCGATCCCAGATGCGGCGCCCGTCACCAGCGCGACGAGGCCGCCAAATGCGCTCACGGAGAGATCAACAGCGTGCGCGTTTCGGTGAAGAACTCGCGCGCGGCAAGCCCTTGCTCGCGCGGCCCGATGCTCGACTCCTTCGAGCCGCCGAACGGCGCATGGAAATCCACTCCGGAGGTCGGAGCATTCACCCGGACGAGTCCGGCCTCCAGCTTGCCCGAGAATTCCATGGCGCGCCCGAGGTCGCTGGTGAACACTGCGGCGACCAATCCGAAGCGAACGTCGTTGGCAAGTGCAATGCCCTCGTCCGGAGAGCCGACCTCGAGCAGCGCAACGACTGGGGCAAAGACCTCTTCCTTGGCGAGCACGCTGGAGCGATCTTCGACTTCGACAAGTGTGGGCGCGAGATAGAAGCCTTCGGCATCGAGCGGGGAGCCACCGGCAACCACGTGGCCGCCGCTGTCCTGGATTGCCTCCAGGGCATTTTGGCGTGCCTCTTCTTCGATGAGAGGGCCCACCTTGCAGGATTCGCTCGAGGGATCTTCGACCTGCATCTCTTCCACGGCCGCTATCAGCTTGTCCTTGAATACGTCGTATACGGAGGACTCGATGATCACCCTGGAGGTGGCCGTGCACTTCTGGCCCGCATAGCCCATCGTCGCAAAGGCGATGGCTGCGGCCGCCTTGTCCAGCTCGGCATCAGCCAGTACGACAGATGGATTCTGCCCTCCCATCTCACACTGCAGCTTCGCTCCGCGACCTGCCACGCGCTTGGCGATCTCGTGCCCGACCGGCACCGAACCCGTGAACGACACCGCCGCCACCCCGGCGTGGTCGACCAGAGGCTCGCCGGTCTCGGCGTCCCCCGTTACGAGCTCGAATACGCCCTCGGGCAGATGCTCGTTAGCGGTCTCGTGAAGCAGTTGCGCCGTCGCGGTTGCCTGAGGGGCCGGCTTCAGCACTGCGGTGTTGCCACAGGCGAGCGCAGGCGCGAGCTTCCAGACCGGAATCGCGAGGGGGAAGTTCCAGGGGGTGAGAAGGCCGCAAACGCCCAAGGGGAATCGCCTTTCCATCAACCACGAGCCGGCGTCTGAGGCGGGATACGTCGTCCCGTTCGGAGCAAGGGCCATCTGTGCGTGATAACGGAAGATAGATACCGCCCTTCCTATCTCCTGCTGAGTCTCGGCGAGGGGCTTGCCGACCTCGCGCACCATAAGCTCGGCGAATTCTTCGGTGCGCCCTTCGATGTCTTCTGCGATCTGCCTCAACGCGGTGCCCCGGACGATGGCGGTCTGAGCGGACCACTCACCGAAGGCATCGCCGGCTCGTGCAACGGATGATTTGACTCCGTCCGGTCCGGCGGCCTCAAATCGAGCCACCGTGTCTGACGGCTTGTGCGGGTTGATGCTCTTTATGGCCATGGGCTTCTCCCTCTCACAAGAGTTGTCGAGTAGGACCCTGTTCTAACTTGCTTCACCGAAGAAAGCCTCATCGCGCTTGCGGTGGCGGTAGGCGACCTCTTCGTCGAGAGTTATGCCCAAACCCGGCGCGCCGTCGAGGACGACATGACCTTTCTGTATGACGGGCCCCTCGCGTTCCGAAGCAAGCTCTTCCCAGAACGGGACGTCGATGCCGTGGTGCTCGAGCACGAGAAAGTTCGGGATCGTCGCCGCAAGATGAGCGGCGGCCAGCGTGCCGATGGGGCTCGAGATGTTGTGCGGGGCAAGCGGTACGGTGAAGAGCTCGGCAAGCTCGGCGATCCGCCGGCCCTCGGCGAAGCCCGTTTTCTGCAAGTCGGGTGCCGCGATCTGCATACCCAGTTGAAGCAGCCGGTTGAACTGAACCGCCGAGTAATGGTTCTCTCCGCTTGCGACCGGCGTGGGGCTCTCGCGAACCACGCGTGCCAGCGCCTCGTCCGATTCTGGCGGCACCGGATCTTCGATCCATAGCAGCTTGAAGGGCTCGAGTGCACGGCCGAGCGCTGCCCCGCTGGTGGCGCTCAAGCTCCAATGGCAATCGACGGCAAGCCCGACCTCTTCGGGGATGCTGTCGCGCACGGCGCGCACAACTTCGATCAGCAGATCTATCTCCTGTGGTTCGAGGGTGCGGTTGTAGTCGTCGCGTGAGTGCGGATTGGGGATGTCGAGGTCGAACTTGAGGATCGTGTAGCCCTGCTCGGCAGCTTCCCGGGCGCGCCGTGCATACAAGTCGAAATTGAGCTCGAACGCTTCTGCGGCGCGCCCTCCGTGGTATTTGGGATGCACTTCGTGTGGCGGGTCGTCGGCCTCTTCGCCCAGCCACCATGGGGTGCGCGGCGCCAAGATCGAGCTCAAGGAGGCCAGCCCCTCCCCGCCGTGGCAATCGGCGTAAAGGCGGATCTCGTTGCGGTAGGCCCCGCCCCACAGACGGTAGAGCGGTGCGCCGAGTGACTTTCCCAAGAGGTCCCACAACGCGGTCTCGATTCCGGCTAGCGCGTGCTGAAGCGCGCCGCCGTGGGGGCTGGTCAACAACCCAGCGGTCTTGAGGCTGCGCAAGAGCTTCGTGATGTTCGTGGGATCCTGCTTGATCAACAGAGGACTGAGCTGCCGGATCACGTCCGGCAAGCCGAGGGCAAAGAAGCACTCGCCGTAACCGACGCCCTCATCGGCGATGATCTTGACCAGCGTCCAGTCGTAGTTGGATTCGATAACCGCGGTCTGAACATCCTTGATCATCGACGCCATACCTCGAGAAGCCGGCAAAGGGGCGAGCTTGCATGGTTCCCGTCTGCCACCCACTCAGCGGCAGGGTGCGGTCTCAAAAGAGCAGATACCCCCCATCTACGACGATGGATTGGCCGGTTATGTAGTCGGCTTCCTCGGAGCACAAGAACGCGCCGATGCCGGCCATGTCGCCGGGCTCGGCCCAGCGCCCCACCGGAATCCGGGCGTCTATGGATTCGCTCAGCTCCGGGTGGTTCTGGACGGGCTCAGTTAGCTCGGTGCGGGTGAATCCCGGCGACAGCGCGTTTACACGAATACCTCCCGGCCCCCACTCCTTTGCGAGGCCCCTGACCAGCCCGTTCAAGCCGGCTTTGCTGGCCGAATAAGCGGTGATCGGGAGCACCGCGCCCCCGTGCAACCCGGCAATCGAGGATATGAACAACATGCGTCCCCATTTGCCCTCGAGCATGTGCGGAGCGGCTGCCCGTGCGCTCAGGAAGGCGCCTTCGAGGTTGATCCGATGAATGAGCCGCCACTGCTCGAGGCTCAACTCGAGTATCGGCTTGCGGACGTTGGTGCCCGACGAGTACACGAGAACGTCGAGGCCCCCGAAGTGCTCGACGGTCGCGTCGACTACGGCACGGGGGTCCTGCTCGGCCACGTTCAGCCCCAAGGCAATTACGTCGAGGCCCTGTGAGCGCAGCTTTTCGGCCGCTTCGTCGGGCTTGCGGGACGCAATACAGAGGCGGGCCCCCTGCTCTCCGAGGCGCTCGGCTATAGCGAACCCTATGCCGCGACTGCCACCCGCTACGAAGGCGATCTTCTCCTGCATGCTCATGCAGGCGCCGGATCCCGTCCAACGATGTTGCCCAGCTCGAGCGATCCCACCGTGATGCGAACGATGTCGCCTGGTTGGAGGCTGTAATCCTCGGGCGGGACGATGCTCGTCCCCGTCATCAGATAGACACCCCGCGGGAAGCTCATCTCGCTGCCGAGATGGCGCACGAGCTCGCCGGGCGTTCTCTTCATCTGAGATGTGTCGGTAGCGTCGGAGAATACGGTCGCGCCCTCCCGGACAATCTCCAATGCCACACGAACCGCCGTCACTTCGTCGGCTGTAGCGGTGATGATGCCCGGCCCGAGTGCACAGGAGCCGTCGTAGACTTTCGCCTGCGGCAGATACAACGCGTTGTCACCCTCGATATCGCGCGACGAGACATCGTTTCCGGCGCAGTAACCCACGATCTCCATCCGGCTGTTCAGCACCAGAACGAGCTCGGGTTCGGGAACCGTCCAAGCCGCGTCTCTTCGTCTCCGGATGGCGGCTTCGGGATCGATCACCCGCCAACCGACGCTCTTGAAGAACAGCTCGGGTCGTTCCGCCTCGTAGACCCGAGCGTAGAGATCTCCGCCGCCAGTGGCGTTTGATTCGGCCTGGCGCGCCTCGCGGCTCTTGAGATAGGTGACCCCGCTGGCCCACACCTCGTGGTGATCCTCGATGGGAGCAAGCAACGGCCCGTCGAGCGTTTCCCCATCTGCGATCAAGGACGTGACGATCTCTGCACCTCTGGCCGCAGGTACCTGGAGCAGCAGGTCGAGGGTGAAGCTCGCAGGCAACCCCCTGCCGTCCGCCGTCCAACGCGGTCCACTCGGGCCCGCGTGGCGGGTCAGGTACACGTCGGACTTACCTCCGAGAGGCTAGGTCCATCCGGCTCCAACAGGACCTTGAGATATTCGCTGCTTCCGGCTGCGAGCGCATCGAAAGCCGAGGCCCCCTCCTGCAACGGCACATGGGCGATGTAGTCGTCGGGGACCTCGCCGCAAAGCGATACGGCTCGGGCGAAGTCCTGGTCCGAATAGCAGTAGCTTCCCCTGACCTGACGCTCTTGCAGTATCAGACCGTAGAAGCTGAAGGGACTCTCGTCGTCGTGCAGTCCTACGAATACCGCGGTTCCGCCGGGCGCCAGATGGGTTATCGCGGCTGCCCGGGTGGCTTCGATCCCCACCGTGTCGAAGGTCACATCCACCTCACCCTGCGGTGCATCGGCGGATGCGATGCCGAGGGCCGCCGCCTGCTCGCGGCGGGTGTCGCTTATGTCGATCACCTGCACCTTTGCTCCGGCGCGCCGGGCAGCCCAAGCGACGAAGAAACCGATCGCTCCTCCTCCGAAGACGAGCACCTCACGCTCGAGCAGTGGACCGGCGAGCTCGACAGCATGCACAGCAACGGCAAGAGGCTCGGCCAGCGCGCCGCGCCACTGGGGGACGCCCTCAGGCAAAGCATGCAGACCACTCAGGGGCACGACCACCTGCTGAGCCAGCGCGCCCGGCCGGTTGAGCCCGATCAGCTCGCGGTTGGGGCACAGGTAACGCCGCCCCGAGCGGCAGAAGCGACAGGAACCGTCGGTGACGAGCGGGTGTATCGCTACGGCGCGTCCAAGCCATTCGTCCGGGCCTTCGAGGACGGTTCCTGCAAACTCGTGTCCCAGGAGAAGCGGGGGGACGCGACGGTCTGCCATACCGGGAGTGCCGACGTATCCCTCGAGATCCGAACCGCAGACACCACAGGCGGCTACCTCGACGATGGCCTCGCCCGGTCCGGGAAAGGGAGCGTCGACCTCGCGCATCTCCATCCTGCGGCGCTCCTGGAACATCAGTGCCTGCACGCCACCCCCCAGGGTCGTGGAGCTCCCTCACCGTTTACCGGAGGAGCAGCACCCCGCCGGTGCCTGTGACCTTACACTCGGCATCACCTACACATCGGACCAGCGGGGGACGATATGCCCATTCGCATCACCAATCTCATCGCCCACGACATCAGGTTTCCGACCTCGCGCTCGTTGGATGGATCAGACGCCATGAACCCCGACCCCGACTACTCCGCCGCCTACGTGGTACTGCAGACAGACCATCCGCCGCTCGAAGGCCATGGGATGACCTTCACGATCGGACGAGGCAACGAGATCTGCGTGACGGCCATAGAGGCACTTGCTCCGTTCGTGGTGAATAGGACACTCGAGTCGTTCACCGAAGACATGGGGGCCTTTTGGCGCACGGTGACCGGCGACAGCCAGCTGCGCTGGATCGGCCCTGAGAAAGGCGCCATCCATCTCGCGGGTGCGGCGGTTGTGAACGCTGTGTGGGACCTTTACGCCAAGGCAGAGGACAAGCCGCTGTGGCGGCTGCTTAGTGATATGACATCGGAGGAGCTCGTCGCCTGCATCGATTTCCGCTACATCACGGATGCAATCACACGCAAGGAAGCTTTACGGATCCTGCAGGCCAACGAGCCGACACGAGCCGAACGCGCGCAGGAAATGGTCACGAGCGGCTTTCCCGCCTACACCACTTCGGCAGGATGGCTCGGCTACCCCGACGACAAGCTGCGCGAGCTCTGCCGAGCAGGTGTCGACAAGGGATGGACCTACTTCAAGATGAAGGTGGGGGCAGATCTGGACGAGGATGCACGGCGCGCCGAGCTGATACGGGACGAGATCGGACCGGATCGAAAGCTCATGATGGATGCCAATCAGAGCTGGGATGTCGACGAAGCCATTGCCTGCATGAAGGTTCTGGCGCAGTTCGACCCATGGTGGATCGAGGAGCCGACGAGCCCCGACGACATTCTCGGTCACGCAAAGATCAGGAGCGCCGTTGCGCCAATCGGTGTTGCCACCGGCGAGCACGCGCACAACAGGATCATGTTCAAGCAGTTCCTGCAGGCTAACGCTATCGATTTCTGTCAGATCGACAGCTGCAGGCTCGGTGGCGTGAACGAGGTCCTGGCGGTGCTGCTCATGGCCGCCAAGTTCGAAGTTCCGGTGTGTCCGCACGCGGGAGGAGTTGGGCTTTGCGAGTACGTCCAGCACCTCTCAATTTTTGATTATGTCTGCGTGGGCGCGTCCCTGGAAGGGCGGGTGCTCGAGTACGTCGATCATCTTCACGAGCACTTCGTGACCGCCGTAGTGGTCGAGAACGGGCGCTATATGCCACCAACGGCTTCGGGATACAGCATCACCATGCACTCGCAGACGCTGAAGGACTATGCGTTTCCTTCCGGATCGGTGTGGAGCGGACCTGCGTAGCACTTCACCTGCGTTCAGACAACCCGTGAGGGGCACCTTTCGGCGTTTACACCGCCCGGTATGCCGGCGGCGCGCCCAGCACGAGTGATTATCGTTGCGCTGCTCGCCGTCATGCTGGGCGGCGTCATTCAGGGTTCGATCGGCTTCGGTTTTGCGCTTGTGGCGGTTCCTACCTTCACTTTGCTGGTGCCTGAGGTGGTCCCGTCCGGGCTTCTCCTGATAGCGGTACCCATGACGATCACCATGGCGGTGCGGGAGCACGGTTCGATCGATTTCTCTGGTTTGTTCTATTCAACCGTGGGACGAATCGTCGGCACTGTTGCCGGCCTGGCGCTGCTTGCGATGGTGGAGGC
>JACDDL010000323.1 GCA_013817045.1 Actinomycetota bacterium
TGCGATAGCGAGAAAGTACGGGCACAGGTGTCACATCGAGCTTCGATCTTCATGCGACCTCTTCGATCGAGGAATCCTTCTTCAGCAGGAACAGTACGTCTATTCCGCCGATGATATCCGAGGCAGGGCAAGAGCAATCAGGAAAGCCGCCGAGAAGGACGGGAGAGACGCCCCCACATAGGTGAAACGCTCCGTTAACGGCGCCCCCGCAATCGAGCTCACAACCTCGATCCACCACCCCGGCCCCGTGGGAGTAAACCAGTGATACACGAGAAACCCCACGACCCAGGGCACGAACGCGCGCCAACGCACTCCGTCCGAGAACCAGTAATGGCCGTCTCGGCGGTACAGCTGGGCAACGTTCAGTGTCCGGCGTCGCTTGACGAAGTATTCCACAGCGAGAATGCCGAAAAGCGGGACGAATACGGATCCCAGGAGGAATAGGAAGCTCTCGTAGCGATCCATCGTCAGCCATGCGGCCAAACCGGTGCCCAGACCGGCGACGATCAGCACCAGAATCCGATGCGAAACCCGGGGCCAGATGTTCTGCAGGGTCACTGCTCCCGAATAGATGTCTGCGAAGGCCTCATCCGTCTCCCCGACCAGCAGCCCGGCCAGAAACAACAGACCCGCCAGCGATCCCCCCGCCAAAACGAGGATGCCACCCGCGATGGCGCCCGGAGAGGGCTCTGCCCCAGCCGTGAGAACGAGCAACGCGCCCAGGGCATACAGCCAGACATTTGCGAAAAGATAGCCGGCAAAGGTGCCGACAAACGCAGAGCGGGGCCCCTTAGCGAAACGATTGTAGTCGGCGATGAGAGGGAGCCACGATATCGGCATCGCGATCACAAGGTCGACTGCAGAACCGAACGCAGGCCATCCGCCTGTCCCCGGCGACGACAGTGCCGCACCGATGTCGGCGCTCGCAAGCACCAGAAACGTCACCGCGCCGCAAATGAGCAGGATCATCCAGGTGCCGAAGCGCTCCATCCACACGCGGGTCACGCCGACGGGGCCCCACAGTGCCAAGGCGGTGCACAAGATCGCTGTGATCCCAAGCCACAGGGGGCGCGCCGAGAAACCGAAGATCCGCCGCGTCACGAGATCGGCCACATACGACATCGCCCACAATTCGACGGCCGTCCAGCCGACCATCTGTATCGCGTTGAGGAAACTCGGCGCCCATGAGCCCCGCACTCCCAGGACGGAGCGGAACAAGACCATAGTGGGCAGTCCGTGATCGGCGCCCGCCACTCCGGTGAGGGCAAGCAGACCGGCGCCGATCAACGAACCCACGAGGATCGCCGCCATTGCAGCGCCGAACCCGAGGCCCGGTACCAGCAGGGCGCCCGTGACCAGCACCAGCAGCCCGATCCCGAGGTCCCCCCAGAGGACCGCCAGGTCGAAAGCCGTCAGGGTCCGTTGCGCTTGGGGGACCGGCTGAATGCCGGCCGACGGCCCGCCGTCGGCGCGCCCGGATACAACGCTCATTTGCGACTCCCTTCGCAGGTCCTAGCCCGTGCAGGTTCGTGGGGTCGCCGTAAGGCCTCTCAGCTCTCTGCAGAGCTCCCCCGCGCTGTGGGCAGTTTACCTCCGAAAGGAGTGGGTCCTACCGCCCCTTGGCTACAACCCCGCCCTGACAACGTCGACAGCCTTCTTGATGCTCGAAAGCTTTGCCTTCGCCTCCTCGGGGCTGCGGGTCTTCAGGCCGCAATCGGGATCCACGAAGATGCATTCCGGGGGAAGGTGGTCGAGCACCTTCCGAATCCCCTCAACCAGATCGTCCACCGGCTCGAGCTCGTGAGAATGGACATCAGTGACCCCGAGGCCCAGATACTTGGAGAAGGGGTGCGCCGGGAACTCAGACAGCAATGAGTAATGCGAATTGGCGAACTCGAGATCGATCTGGTCGACCGGAATCTCGAGCATTTTCGGGTACGCCCTATGGAAGTCCCCGTAGCAGATGTGCGTGATCGTATGGACGCTGAGAGGTTCCGTGACGACCCCCATTGCCTCTATGACGAGATCCAACTCGTCCATACGCGTTGATGCTGCCGGCTCGTCGATCTGGATGTACCGGGCTCCAGCCCGTTCGAGATCAAGCGCCTCGTCGCGAATTACCTTGGCGAGATCCAGCACCAGGTCCCTGCGGGTGCTGTAGTGCTCGTTGAACGACCAGTCACAGATTGTGTAGGGGCCGGTGAGCATGCCCTTGACCGGCGCATCGGTCAAAGACTGAGCGTAACGCCACCAGTCGACGGTCATCGCGTGATCGCGGCCCACGGCGCCCGTTGCAATCGGTTTTCTGTAGTACCGGTTGCCGTAAGAGCGAACAAGACCGCCGATCTCGAATCCCACCAACTCCTCGGCGAAGAAAGCGACCATGTCACCTCGGTACTGTTCGCCGTCTACTACGAGATCGGTGCCTATGGATCCTTGGAACTCGACCCACTCGCGCGTAGCA
>JACDDL010000125.1 GCA_013817045.1 Actinomycetota bacterium
CGGTGGTCGGGGGTTCGAGCACCTCCCGCCCTGCGACAGGAGCCCAGTTCAGAGGGAGTGCCGCCCGGAGGCGCGTGGCCCGAAACCTCAAACTGCAACGTTTTTTGCAACCCTGAGCCAAGTGATCGCGCTGGGCTCCTGAACGCAGCGGGTCAAAGCGGGCGTTTTCCGAAGATGATCAATCCAAAAGCATGATCATCTTCGGGGCGAAGGTGATCAGGTTCGGGACGGGTTTTCCTCCGCTCCTTGCAGACATGCAACCGCGCAAGCCGTGCGGTGGTTGTGGGCTCGACGTCTCCCAGTCAACAGCCTCAGCCTCATCGTCGGCGAGCCCGGGGTCAACAAGTCCACCCTGACGATCGAGCCGGCCGCACAGCTTTCGCGCGGGCAACTGGAAGGCGACCTCACGACACCGACTGCTCGGTTATGGCTCTGATACACACCAACAAGACCCAAAAGACCAACTTCTTCAACAAGACCGGGGGCTCGATTGGGTTCACCGCGGCTGCCCGCAGTGCGCTGCTGGTGGCGGGTGACCCCGAGCGGCCCGAGGATTCACCCCACCGGGTTCGTCGTGCATGCCAAGTGCAACGTCGGAAAGAAGACCGGGGCTATCGGTTTCCGGGTCGACGAACATATCTTCCAGGGAGAAGAGGGAGAGCCGAATCGTCGACTACGAGCCCGAAGAGATCATCGAGAAGGTCGACTCCATCGGTAGCAACGATGCACAGGCGATCGCAAAGTCGCTCGACGATGCTGCGGTGACCTACGGGTGCACCCACGGCGTCGGTATGGAGGGCGCCTATGACCGGGTCCGAACACATCCGAGGGTCGCCAGCTGCGGGAGTCCTACGACAAGCTCGTGAGGAGCTGACCATCGGAGTTTGCAAAAAGCTGACTTCAGCTTTGGCGGCTCGTCAAGTTCAGCCCAGGCGACCCTGAGATCACTCCTTCGACTGACGCTCCCTGACCAGCTCGGCGATCGAGGCCCGGACCTCCTCGAGGCTCGTCCCCCGGAGGTCGTCGCAGGTGCCTGCAGGGACGTCCATGAACCGCTCCACGAAGTCGACCGGATCACCTGCCAGTTATTTGGTTCTAAGCCATCCCTGCAACAAGTAGAGGCCACGGGAGCCCTGGGGTGGTGCGGAGGACCACCCTGCTCGGTTGGACGGTTTGGAGGCCAACGTGTATACGCTTCTGGTTTCCCAACCGGGTTGTATCGCCGTCCACCTCCACCGTTGAGGGATTATAGGTGCGCCTTTCCCGTCAGAGCGCCGAATGGTGGTCGGATGTTTTGCGACATCGGCCACTCGGCACGATCGCTTCATCTCGGTGGATCGACGGGCCGCAGCCACACAGACACCCGTGCCGGCTGCATGGTGGAGGTGACGGTCTCCACCAGATCCATGCACAGCTCGTCGAGATCGATCTCGTCACGCAGCCGGGCCGAGAAGCTTTCCACTGTCTTGACCGCGTCGTACTTGTGCCGGTAGAAGCGGCGGTCGATGAATCTCTGGATGCGGGCGCGTGCGGGCCCGAAGAGTCCGGCGACCAGCAGCGTGGTGGCGGCTATGACGAGGCTGTTGTCCGAGTCGCCTCCTAAGCCGCGCACGAGCCCCCCCATCCCCACCACGCCGGCAACGTAGACCGACGCCAGCAGGGTGGTCAGCACGCCATAGACCAGCGCCCGGTTGATGATGATGTCGATGTCGTAAAGCCGGTGCTTCAAGATCGCGATGCCCATCGCGATCGGGATAAGGGGAAAGACGATGTCTATGGCATTGGACAGAACCGATCCCGAGAGTGACACCAGCGGGTCGTTGACCTTCAGCTCGTGCGTGAGGAAGTTTGTGAGGAGGAAGAACAAGAAGAAGATTGCGACTCCCGCTCCGGCGGTGGCCATCCATTTCAGTTGCAGCCGCTCGCGGCCCCGCGAGCGGCGGAAGCGCAGCATAAGGCTGACCGCCGAGACGAGGAGCGAGAGCGCAATCAGGACCACACCGAGCTCCCACGCGCCAACAACGGGCTCCAGAGCTTGGATCCCAAGCGGATTGGGGCTTCGCGGCACGTCTGGATTCGAGGAGATATCCCGAAGCGTGCGTGGGATGAAAAGCGTCACCACGAACTGCACCGCCAGATTGATACCCGAGACCCACGCAAAAGCGCGCCACCGCCCCGACAACAGTCTCCCGTTCGGGAACAACAGGATCAGGAAACTTCCCATCAGACCAACTGCCGGAATCCACATCGAGGAGGTGAGCGCCACGACGAGGTCCGGTCGCCACAGCGAGCCCGGCTCAGCGACGTAGGCGTACCATATGTAGGGGTCTGCGACGAATAAGAGGCCCCAATCGGCCCCGATCCCCAGCAGTATCCAGCCGATCGGATTGCGCGGCTGGGCGACGGCGACGAGGACTCCCACGGTTGGAAAGATGAAGAATAGGACGGCGCCGACGGTCCGCCCTGCGTCCCAAGGCACCCCGGACAAGAGAAAGAAGACGAGGAAGGACAGGGCGCCGACCAGTGCCCCTGCGGCCAGTCCGTACGTGGCCCAGGCCAGACGTATGAGGCTGCGGTCCGACATGGTCAGCACATTGTGCCACCAGCGTTCCGAACTCGTTACGAGAGCGGCCACGCTCACCGCGCCGGGTTCGGGTCGGCAGGCGCTTGGAAATGGCGCTTGCCCGAAGATCACGAGGATCGCCACAAAACAAAGGATGCCAACAACCGGCTAGGAAAACATCGCCTCGGCGTCCTAAAGAAGTCTCCTCGACTGGAAGCGGTCGGTTACCGTCCTCTACGCCATGGTGCGGGGCACGAGGACCCGGCCGAGGCTTGGAACCTGTGGCGCGCAGGGCACCAAGCCCTGTGGTCACATCATCCGCAGTCCCGGGGAAGGCTCGGTCCCCGAGGAGCCGCGACAACTCTGGCGGAGGCCTGACCCGTTCGATCCTCGACCCCCGGTGCCTCGAAAGTTGGGAGATCGCCACTTGCCCAGAGTGCCGATATCGGCACTCTCCAAATCCTCGATGATCGAGGGTCCCCAGCCCTTTCTTACAAATGTTCGATATCGCACATTTGAGAGACCTCTAAGAGGGCCTGCCGGCGCTGGGGTCGAGGCCCTGGGGTATTGGCCGGAGCTATTCGGCCTTCCGCTTACGCGCCTCTTCGTAAGCCTTATCGAGCGGCAGGACCCCGCTGGTGACCCTGCCGGCGAGGACTTCGGCAGCGAGATCAGGCCCGTGAGCCAGGACGATCGAAGCGTGATCGACGCCGCCCGTACTCACATTCACGGCCTCTGCGGCTTCACCTACGGTCTGTATACGCAATATACGGGCCTTGGCCGCCACCATCGCCCGCTGCCCCTTGGTCATGTGCCGACGAGCCAAATTCACACTCAGGGCGTAGGCGTCCCGGTCATCCCCGGAGTAGTCCTCGAAGCGAGGTTCGACTCCACTCTGCGACCCTGTCTCTTCAACGTCTCGGCAACGCAACGACCCCGAATGTAGCCGGACGAACCGACACGAAAGAGGGTCACGAAACGTAAAATGTGCTGGTCAGGCGGATGTAGACGAACGTAGCCGAACAGAACGACTCGCCCTGGATGAGACTCCAAACCGGTGGTCGGGGGGTTGGAGTCCCTCCCGCCCTGCGATTGCGATGCCATGTCGCGCGCCATGCTGCCCCGGCCCCCGCAACGGTGCCAGAATGACATGGGTGTCTTTTAGTCCGCTTTCGTATAAGCCCTTGCTATTAAAGAGATGGGCGGGATGCTTTAATAGATCGCCCGGTTCGTCTAGCCCAATTTAGGAGCGAAACTTGGAGATCACCGCTTTCAAGTCGAATGAGCGTGGAATCGTGCGCAAGACGCTTGAGGGTCATCACGCCTTCTTCCCTAATCCCCTGCCAAGGGCGATCCCCCTGTCCCCGGAGATTATTCTGGAACTCGAGGAAGGGACTGCGGCCCTTCATCGGCTCGCTGGAGTGAGTCGGCTGCTCCCGAATCCCGACCTGCTCATTGGTCCTCACCTTCGGCTTGAGGCTGTTCTCAGTTCCCGGATAGAAGGCACCGAAGCGACGGTATCGGACCTCCTCAGGTACGAGGTCGAAGACAGATCCTCGATTCCGGGCGATGTCGCTGAAGTCGCCAACTACGTCGGCGCGCTCGATTATGGGTTGGATCGGGTCAAGAGCGGGTTCCCCTTGGTCCTCCGCCTGATCAGGGAGATCCATGAGCGTCTGATGCGTGGTGTTCGTGGAGAGTCTCAGGCATCCGGGGAGTTCCGGAGATCGCAGAACTGGATCGGTCCGCCGGGGTGTCTCCTCCAAGACGCAACCTTCATCCCTCCCCCGGTGGATGAGATGAAGGACGCGCTAGCGGACTTAGAAAGGTTCCTCAATGAGCCAGGACGCTTGCCGCTCCTCGTCCAGGTGGCGATGGCGCATTATCAGTTTGAAGCGATTCACCCTTTCTTGGACGGCAACGGGCGAGTGGGAAGGCTCCTGATCCCTCTTGTACTTTGCCAGAGAGGCGTCCTCGACAAACCGTTGCTGTACATGTCTGCCTACTTCGAGCGCAACAGGTTCGCTTATTACGACCACTTGCTAATGACGAGCCAAAACGGCGATCCAACCGCGTGGCTGTCGTTCTTCCTCAAAGGAGTGGCGCTGCAATCCAAGGACGCGGAAGAGCGCACAGTGCGGCTTGTCGATGCCCAGGCAGAACTAAGGACAAGACTTCTGAGCGGGGGCCGATCGCTGACCGTTATACGCCTGGCCGAGATGCTGTTCAGCTCGCCGTACGTAACAGCTCCCGGGCTTGTCAGGCAGCTCGGCGTCACCTTTCCCACGGCGCAGAAGGCGATCGAGAGCCTTGTGGAAGACGGGGTGCTGCTGGAGCTAACGGGGAAACCAAGAGATCGGCTGTACTATTCGCCGAAGATCTTTGCCGCTGTCTATGGCGATCTGGAAAGTGAGCATGAACCTGAGGCCGAAGGCTCTAACCACGCGGAGGCGACGCAAGCCACCGGGAGCTGAACACGCGACCTCGCGTTTGACGCAGCTGGTGGCCGCCACAGCCTCGCCAGATCACGAGCCGACGGAACCGCTGCCCAAATCAGGGAGTAGAGCACGTCTTCCAACAAACTCTCGAAGGTCGTTTGGCTCAGGTCGACGAAGCCGCCATACCCGCGAGGGTCGGGGTGGGCCCGTAGGTGGGAGTCGTCCAAAGGATCGGAGAAGGTTGCTCCAGCAGCCACTGGATTCCTGGCTGAGGAAGCGGCTGCTGGAACGAACGGTGGGCCGTAGCCCCGATCCCGCCTTCCTTAGAACCGGTTGACTCTCTCGCAATCAGTCACTGTGTCCTCTGGATCGGCATAGCAGACATCGCGGACGTCTTCCGCGCCGCCGTCAACGTTGTCCGGATCTCTAACCGTGCTGTCCTCGAAATCGCTTGCGCTGTATATTTCGTCGTCGCCGGCGCCACCGTAGAGGTCGTCGGTCGAAGTGATCTGAGCGTCGAATGACTCGAAATCAGATACGAAATCGTCACCCAGGTCCCCATAGACCTTATCCGCGCCTAAGCCACCTTCTACAAAATCCCCTTGAGCGCCACCCCGCACCCTGTCACCGCCCTTTCCTCCGGACACGAAGTCATAGCCGTTCTTGCCGTTGACTACGTCGGCGCCCGGACTTCCCTCAACGGTGTCGTTGCCTTGTCTCCTATCATGTTGTCGTTGCCCTCATCACCGCTGGGGTTGTCGTCCCCATCTCCGCCGCAGATCGTGTCGTTACCGCCGTAGCCGTAGATGGTGTCGCTTCCACCCAGGCCCACGATTACGTCTGCTCTCGCGGTGCCGTAGATTGTGTTGTCCGCCGCTGTACCCACCTTCGTTGCCCGCTTTCCCAAGCAGAAATACGCCGCGTGCGCAGACGGAGCCATCCCTACCAGCAACCCTCCAAGCAGCGAGGCGACTACAAGCAATCGCAAAACCGGTCCCTTGCTCATTTCCTGCACTCCTTCCCCGCGTGGACGTCCCTACATATTTACGAACAGAACAGAGTCACCCCAGATAACCAATCGAGAATTACCGATACTCACCTCCTCCTCGCCCCTTTACCGCGCCCGGCGGCTCGCCGGCAGGCCTTAACTCGGCCGGGTTGTCACCCGTCAACATAGGACGGAGCGGCCTGGAAACGAATCGGGGAAATCCCTTATCCTGAAAAGGTTTATCAAGGGGGAAGTGACGCCGACATGCGATGGCCAGCATATTCATAAAGGCGGTTGTTACTCTGTAGGGGCCACCGCCTCGACCTCGGCAACTATTGCCTCGGCGAACGGGCAGATCCGCCCCTGTAGGTCGCCCCAACGCTCTTCTTCGGTTCCGAGGTAGATGCCGCGTGCCCGAGCGAGCACAACCCGGTGCTCTGGCGCTAAACGCGGGAGCACCCATTCAGCCGCTGCGTCCTTCGATTGGACGGCGCCGGTGACGACTCCGTTCCAGATGCGTGCCAGCGTCAGGACGACGTTGCGCGTGTCGCTGTCTATGTCGTCCATCAACGCCGCGATGCCGGCGACGAGCGCGCCGATGAAATCTGCGTCTGGGACAGGATCGAAGACCTCGTACGGCGGTGGCCCGGTCAGCGTCGCCCCGCCGAGCAGCACCATTGCCACCAGCGGCGTGAGGTCCGGGTTGGTTCTCGATCCCCATGGCTCGAGCTCGCCCCGCTCGAACTCCTTCCGCCACCACTCCCCGTACTGGAAGTCCATCGTCGGCGGATACCGCCACGGGCGGATCTCGGACCAGACCACGATTGTCAGCTCCACGGGACGCGGAGGCGCGGCGGCCGAATCGGTTCCCGATACCGCCAAGTGACGAGCAACGATGCGTCGTTTCTCGTCGCGAGTGGTCCGTCGGGCCGACACCGCGAGCACGTCGATGTCGCTCTGCGCTCGCAGCCCGCCGAGCATAGCGGAACCGTGCAGATACGCCCCGATGAGCTCGTCGCCCAGCGCGTCGCGCAATGCCGCCAGGACATGCGCAATCTGCTCGCGATCAGTTTCTTCGAGGGCAAGGTGTTCAGGCAGGGAGCTGTCGGGTTCCATCGACCTCACAATTCGTCAGACAGGTGTTGCCGTCACTGCCGCCGTGGACGAGACAAGTGCCCACTGCCTCCGGTCAGTCCATACTTATCGCTTCGACCCGGGGTGGAGAATGACCACTCCTTGCTTCCCTCGGTTGCCTCGGCAGGGCCCCAATGCTCTTGTCTCCCACGGGATCACATAACAGATCGAGTGGCGGCCTTTTCGAAAAGCTCACACAACCAGACCACGGGTGCGGCTGCCTGTCACCTCCACCGCGGTGCCGGCGAGCAGACTCTGACTCAGATTCCGGCTCCCGGAAAAGGGGAGGCAATCTGCGCCGCGTAGGTTCGAAAGCCCGAGGAAAAGACCTTTTGGCGGTCAGAATGACCAGGGGAAGGGCCCGGTGGAGAAATGTAGGATCTTGAGTCTCCGGCGGGTGAACGATCTGGAAGTCGAGCAGGATCTCGGCTTCCAGCAGCGCATGTGGGCCTTTGAGAGGGCCGGATGGATCGTTATGTTGCTCGTCATCTCCGCGGCGCTCGCCGGTTTCTTTGGAGGCGGGCCGTTGAGCCTGGCAACCGCCCGAGCGGATGACGGCTTGCTGACCTTGCGCTACGAGCGTTTCGGCCGCCGCGGAGCCGACTCAGTCATCACCCTCGAGATCCAACCAGCGGCTGTCCGGAACGGGGAAGTGGCGGCATGGGTCTCCTCGGACTATATGGATGGAATGAAACTCGACCAACTGTCGCCCATGCCGGACTCGGTCGAGGCCAAGGGCGAGGGTTTCTTGTATACGTTCCTTGCGAGAAACCCCAAAGAAGCTCTCACCGTTACGTTCGACTTCACTCCATCGGCTCTAGGACTGCTGCCGGGGCGTGTGAGTCTCAACGGCGGCGAGATATTGAGCTTTAGGCATTTCTTTTTTCCATAGAGGTTGGATCGAGGAGGGGTTATGGAAGCCGTGCTGAGACCGGTGGCTGTTTACTTCTTTCTGTTGGTGGTCGTTCGTCTGTCGGGCAAGAGAACACTTGCCCAGATAACGACGTTCGACTTCGTTCTTCTACTGATTATCGGAGAGGCGACCCAGCAAGGTCTGATAGGTGATGACTTTTCGGTTACCAAGGCACTCTTGCTGATCACCACTTTGATCGCTGTCGATGTCGGCATGAGCCTGTTGCAGGGAAAGTTGCCCTTGTTGGACAAAGTCATAGACGGGACCCCAGTCGTCATCCTCGAAGATGGCCGTGTCCTGGAAAAGCGAATCAACAAGTCCCGGATCGACGAGTCAGACATCATGGAAACTGCCCGAGCCGTCCATGGACTCGAAAGACTCGAACAGATCAAATACGCAGTCTTGGAAAGAGACGGTGGGATCTCCATTATCCCGAAGGCGGGGGCGGCATGGCGTTCCGCTCAACCGTCGACAACTCTGTAAGTCCGCCCTGAGAACCCAGGAGACGCTAATGGGCCTGCACCACCTCATGGGAAGGTGACTTCTCAGCCAACCGAAGGGTGAGCACCGTGGACGCCAGGGCCTCGAGCTCTAGGGTTAGATCGTGCCCCCTTCGGTCGGCGAGGAGAGGTGAG
>JACDDL010000324.1 GCA_013817045.1 Actinomycetota bacterium
ACCGCCTCCGCCGTCCCCTCGAAGTCGACGGTTAGGTTGTCGCCTTCGATCTCTACGGTGGCGGTGATGGGGATGTCGTCGTCGGTCGTGCCGTCCCCTTCGATCTCGCTGTGCGACCCGAAGCTTCCGTCCGGCAATCTCTTGATCATCTCCCTGGTGCGCTTCTCGGTGTAGGTGAGCACTTCCTCGAAGGCCTGAAGCACGATCTCGAGGCCGCGCCGGTCGATGAGCGCTTGGATGCGGCGTTCTGCAAGCCTGTTGGCCGCCAGCTGAGCGCGCAGATCACCACGCCGGAGTGACGGTGTGCGCGAGTTCGCCACGATGAACTCGAGCACATCTTCGACGTATCCACCTGCGGTCACCAAACGCACCGGCGGAATGATCAGACCCTCCTGGTACACCTCGCGCGAGTCACTCGGCATTGATCCGGGTTGCATCCCACCTACATCGGAATGGTGGGCCCTCGTCACGGCGTAACCGACGAGCTCACCTTCGCAGGCCAAAGCCGAAACGAGGGTTATGTCGGGCAAATGGGTACCGCCCGAATAGGGGTCGTTGACGACGAATACGTCACCCGGCTTGGCCGCGCGATCTCGTACCGCAGCAACCGCTTCCGGCATCGCGCCGAGGTGCACGGGAATGTGCTCGGCTTGAGCGACCATCTGACCCTCGACGTCGAACAGGGCGGTCGAGCAGTCCCTGCGCTCTTTGATGTTCGAGGAGTAGGCCGCTCTAATGAGCACCGCACCCATCTCCTCGGAAATCCCCTCCAGTGCACTCGCAAGAACCGCAAGAGTCACGGGGTCGAGATGGTCAGACATCGTCGCGCCCCAAGACCAGATTGCCTGCGCGGTCGACCGCCCCGGCCCACCCGGGCCGGACTACGCAGGTTGCTTCCGGGAACTCGACGATGGCAGGGCCGCGCACCCCGGACCCCTCACCCATACGGGTGCGATCAAACACCGGGGCCTCGTTCCAGTCATCTCCGAAGTGGGCGGTTCGCTCACCGGCCGGCGTCCCCTGCGAGCCGGGGGCAGGCGGCTCTTCGAGCTTGGGTTTGTCTGCGGGCACGGTTGCCACGACTCTCAGGTTGACCAGCTCGACGGGCTCCTCCGGCATGCTGTAGCCGTAGCGGCGTTCGTGAGCCTCGTGCCAGATTGCCTTGAGCCCTTCGATATCGCCGGCGTCGACGGTGAGCTCGAAGGACTGTCCGCGGTAACGCAAGTCGGCTCGGCGCTGGAAGTTCGGGGACTCAAGCTCCCGGCCCGCATCGTCCTCCATGTCGGTGAACGCGTTGGTGAAGTCAGCCCTGTCGATGTCATCGAGCTCGCCCAACAACGGCCTCACGAGATCGCTGCGAATATCCGAGATCGCAAGCCCCAGAGCGCTCAGCACGCCACCGGCCTTCGGCACCAACACGGTTTCGATGCTCAGCTCTTCGGCGAGAGCGCATGCGTGCATTGGCCCGGCGCCTCCGAAGGCGACCAGTGCAAACTCGCGCGGATCCAGCCCCCGCTGGACACTGATGACCCTCAGGGCGCGCACCATCTCTGCGTTCGCGACGCGCACTATGCCGTGCGCGGTCTCGAGCGCATCGAGCTCGAGCTGCGCGCCGAGTGCCTCGAGCGCCTCTTCGGCTAGATCACGCTTCAACACCAACTCGCCGCCGAGCTCCGCGCCGTCGGTTAGGTAACCGAGGTAGAGGTTTGCGTCGGTGACGGTGGGCTGCTCCCCGCCTCGTCCATAGGCGACGGGACCGGGGTCGGCGCCTGCGGAGTGAGGGCCGACGCGCAGTGCGCCACCCTCGTCGACCCATCCAATCGAGCGCCGCCTGCACTGACCGTATGAACGTCGACCATCGGGAACTTGATCGGGACCCCGGCGATCACCGACTCGGTCGTGGTCTCGACCCGCCCTTCGAATACCGGGGCAACGTCGGTGCTGGTGCCTCCCATGTCAAGAGTAAGGACATCCTCGTAACCACCGGCGTGGGCCACATAGGCGGCGCCGACCACTCCCCCGGCGGGGCCGGATAGCACACATGACGCCGCATGCGATGCGGCTTTGGCTATGTTCATCACCCCACCCGAAGACTGCATCACGCGCGGCGCCGGCATACCGGCGCTCTCGACTTCGTTTGCAAGGCTCTCGAGGTAGGCAGACAGCTTTGGCCCGAGGTAGGCGTCGGCGGCCGTGGTGGAGAAGCGTTCGAACTCCCGGAACTCGGGCAGCACCTCACTCGAAAGCGATACGTGCAGGCCGGGCAGGGCATCCTCGAGCGCGGCGCCCAGATCCTTCTCGTGCTCCGGATGCAGGAAGGCGAACAGAAGGCATACCGCCACCGCGTCGACGTTCGCTTCCCTGAGCGCTTCCACGGCCTCCGACACGCTCGAGGAGTCGAGTGGCTCGATGACGCCGTCGCGCCCCATGCGCTCCTTGA
>JACDDL010000325.1 GCA_013817045.1 Actinomycetota bacterium
ACAGAAAAGACACCGCCCAAGTGACGAGCGGGCCGGCGGACGCGCGCGCCCGTCGACCGCCCGTCGCCGGCAAGGGTGAAAAGGTGCGGTAAGAGCGCACCGGCGGCGCGGCGACGCGCCGGCCCGGCAAACCCCACCCGGTGCAAGGCCAAGCAGGGACGAAGACGCTGCCCGCCGAGTCCCAGGTAGGCCGCAGGGCCTCCGCGGCCCGCCGCGCCCAGCGCGGCAGATGGATGGTTGCTCACGACAGGATCCGGCTTATCGGCGAGCTAAGGGAGGGGCTCCGTTCGCGGAGCCCCTTCTAGTGTACGTCCGGCATGGCCGGTCGCTCGGAGGTGAAAGTCCTCCGTGGATCAGATGGCAGAAACCACAAGCCAAAGGCAACTGCGCCGCCGCGAGGCGGGGTGGGAAGGAAGCCGGAGGCGAAACCGCGACCCGAGGGACACGAACCGCATCGGAGGCGGGGCGGCCTGGGCGAGTCAGCACGACGTGACGAAGCCCGCGCCATCAAGAGGCCGTCACGTAAATGCGGCGGGTGTGCGGGGAAGGTGGCCGGCCTTATCCGGAGAGGCCTGGCGGGGCGTCGGCCTCGACGAACGTCGCCCGACCCCGGCGGCCGAAAGGCCGCCGGTCACCCGGCAGGAGTCAGCAGAGGTCGTATTAGCGGCCGGGATCGCAGTGGCCGTGAAGGACCGAACGCGAAGCCGAGGCAAAGGACGCTCGTGCTCGTGGGATGGACGATGAGCGCAGCCAACCCCGCCTGGCGGGGCCTCGGCGCATATGGACGCCTAGGGTGAAGCCCGAAGCTCCCCGCCGAGAGCGCAGCCTGTCCCCGGCGCCGGGCGAGACCACGCCTCACCCCGCCAACGCGAGTCTCTGGGAGGGGTTCCTCGCCCGTGAGAATCTCGCCGCGGCGCTCAGACGTGTCGAGCAAAACGCCGGTGCTCCTGGCATCGACGGGATGAGCACGAAGGAGCTGCGACCATGGCTTCACCGCCACTGGCCACAGGTCCGCTCAGCGCTCGAGGCGGGCACCTACCGACCCTCGCCCGTCCGCAGGGTGACGATCCCAAAGCCCAGCGGCGCGACCAGGGAGCTGGGGGTGCCGACGGCGCTGGATCGCTTGGTCCAGCAGGCCCTGTTGCAGGTGCTCACCCCGGTCTTCGATCCCACGTTCGCGGATGAGAGCTTCGGCTTTCGCCCCGGGCGCTCGGCCCACGGGGCGGTGCAGGCGGCTCGCCGCCACCTCGACTCGGGTGCCGAGTGGGTGGTCGATCTGGACCTCGATCGGTTCTTCGATCGTGTCCAGCACGACGCGCTCATGGCCAGGGTCGCAAGACGGGTCGATGACAAGCAGGTGCTCAAGCTCATCCGCGGCTACCTGGAAGCGGGCGTCATGGCCGACGGCGTGAAGCAGCGGACAGGCGAGGGGACCCCACAGGGCTCCCCGCTCTCGCCGCTGCTATCGAACGTCTACCTGGACGACCTCGACCGGGAGCTCGGGCGCCGCGGGCACCGGTTCTGCCGCTACGCCGACGACGTGATGATCTACGTCGGAAGCGAGCGGGCGGGGCAGCGCGTCATGGAGGGCATCTCGACATTGGTCGAGCAGAGCCTCAAGCTCAGGATCAACCGCGACAAGTCCGCGGTCGCCTGGGCGGGGAAGCGCCCCTTTCTGGGGTTTAGCTTCTTCAAGCGCAAGACGGGCTGGCGGATCGCAGTCAGCCGCGAAGCCCCCAAGCGGGCCAAGCGGCGCCTCCGCGAGCTCACCGCGCGCACCTGGGGCGTCCCGATGGAGCGGCGGATCCAAGCGATCAACCGCTTCACGCGGGGATGGGCGGCCTACTTCTCCCTCGCTGAGGGAGCGCGGCCGTTCTCAGACCTCGACCAATGGCTGCGTCGCCGGCTTCGCCAGGTGCGCTGGAAGGAGTGGAAGCGCTTCTCGGCACGCAGGCGCAACCTGCGCGCCCTGGGCATTCCCGAACGCCCAGCCCGCGAATGGGCCGCGACCCGCAAGGGACCGTGGCGCACCGCTGGCTCCTGGGTGCTTTCGCGCAGCCTGACCGACGCCTACTGGCGCGAGCAGGGTCTCGCAGGATTCACCGATCCCTACCGCCGTCTCCGGGACGCCGAGCGAGCCGCCAGGTGCGGACCCGCATGCCTGGTGGCGTGGGAGGGGCCGGGGTGAGCCCGGCCCCTACCCGCTTCAGGGACGGAGGGACGGGACGCCGCGTGCGCCGTGAGCTCAGACGGCGGCGAGGAGCATGGAGAGACGGAGCGGGTTCACGCCCAGCCGTTCGGCGTCGGCCGTACCGCGCGGGGTGGTCAGCGACAGGTCGAGGAGGTCGGCCTCGTCGGGGGTGGCGAACACGGCCGGCCCGACGACCCGCTCGATCGCCCCGAGCCCGAGCCGGACAC
>JACDDL010000326.1 GCA_013817045.1 Actinomycetota bacterium
ATGTTCCCCTTTCGAGCCGCCGAAGCTTATACTCGGACGGGGGTTCACGCAACCCCCGTAGCACGCTTCGCCCGAGTGCGTGGAAGTAGGTTTCTGCGAACTTCGTCATGACGGAGTTCTCGGAAGTTGCACCGCCGCTAGCAATCGTTCATCCTTCCGGCCTCGCACATCGCTCTCTGAAATGGAAGATTATGGCGGATAGGAGCATACGATCGGCCGAACCGGGTGACGCCGCGGCGGTCCGCGACCTGGTGCGGGCGGCCTACGCGGGTTACGTTGAGCGCATCGGCAAGGAGCCCGCGCCGATGCGCGAGGACTACGCCGCCCTCATCCGGGCCGGCGAGGTGTGGGTGTTGGCCGAGGGCGGGGAGGTGCTCGGGGTGCTGGTGATCAGGCCGGCCGAGGACCATATGTTCTTAGGCAACGTGGCCGTCGCACCTGGGCACCAGGGGAGGGGCCTCGGGCGCGAGCTCGTGACCTTCGCGGAGGGGCAGGCCGTGGCGTATGGCCTGCCGGAGGTACGGCTCTACACCAACGAGAAGATGCACGAGAACTTGGCCGTCTACGCCAGGCTGGGCTTCGAGGAGACCGGGCGCGGACTCGACGGGGGCTACCGGCGCGTCTTCATGCGCAAGCGGCTTCGCTGATGGGGCTAGCGGTTGGTTCGCCGCTGGCCCCATCCCTATTCATCCAACGTCGGGGAAGGGGAGTTCTGCGAACTTCGGCTTTAGGGGGTTCTCCAAAGTTCGCAGAGCCCCGATCCTGTGCCTAGCGCCGCACTGCCTCGACTACGCTCCAGGGCGTGCCCTCCGCCGGGACTACCGCGACCTCGTCGAACCCGGCCGCACCCAGCAGCTGCCGGTACTCCTCGCCGGTGCGTTGCTGCCCGCCACCGAAAAGCACCAGCATGTTGAGGTCCATCAGGGTGAGACCCGCCCGCTCGGAAGGATCAGGGTCGTCCTCCGGGGGGAGTACTTGCTCGATCACCCACAGCCGCGCGCCCGGCGCCATCGCCCGGTGGCAGGCGGATAAGATCGCGAGCGCCTCCGCATCCGGCCAGTCGTGGACGATCTGCGCCAGGACGTAGGCATCCCCGCCCGGGGGGACCGAGGCAAAGAAGTCGCCACCGACGACGGCGCAACGGTCGGCCACCCCCGCCGCTCGTAGCACCGCCTCCGCGCCAGCGACGACCTCCGGACGGTCAAGGAGGACGCCACTTAGGCCGGGAGTAGCCTCCAAGAGCCCAGCCAGAAGCCGGCCCTGCCCGCCGCCGACATCGACGACCGTGCCGATGCTTGAGAGGTCCCTCACGGCGCGGAGGGCCTCGGCGCGGGCGGAGGCGCCCTCGCTCATGGCGGCGTCGAAGAGCGCCCCGTCCTCCGGGTGCGCGCCCAGGTAGTCCCAGAAGCCGGCGCCGTGGACGCGAGGGAAGGTCGGCTCGCCCGTGCGCACGGCGTGGGGCAGCTCCTCCCAGCCCCGCTCGAACCAAGGCGCCGTGAAAAACAGCACGAAGGACCGCGCGGAGTCCGGCACGTCGGAGCGCAGGGCCCCGCCCAACGGGGTCAACCGGAACCGTTCGGTGGCTTCGCGCCCGCACAGACCGAGGGCGACCAGGGCCCGCAAGAGGCGCGCAAGGCTCGGGGCGTGCGCGCCGGTCGCCTCGGCCAGATCGGCGGCGGTGCGCGGCCCGGAGGCGAGGTGGTCGGCCAGGCTGAGGACGGCCATGGCGCGGACGGCCTGGGACACCCAGTATCCGGTAGCCATCTGCGACACCGCCGCCCGGGGCGGCAGGTTGTCCGTACCAGCGCTCACCTCGCATCCCTCACCGCAGCCGCAAGGGCGCGAAGGACCGGTCTGCGGAGCCCATCACCGGAGATCGAAGTCATCACAACACATCCTTCCCGTAGCCTTTTCCCGCCAACAACGATGATGCCAGGCTGCCAAGCCCGGCGCACTCGCCGAAAAGGTTATTCACCGGATTGCGTGGAAGGGGGATTCTCGGAAGTTCCCTCAGGACGACCGGTTGGATTGCGTGGGCGGTGCCCTATTCTTCGTGGGCTGGTCGCGAAACGCGATGGGGTGCGTAAAGGGAGGCTCACCATGGCCAAGCTGATCTATTCGGCGATAGCGTCGCTCGACGGCTACGTGGCGGACGAGGACGGCAACTTCGACTGGGCTGTCCCGGACGAGGAGGTGCACGCCTTCATCAACGACCTCCAGCAGCCCATCGGCACCCACCTCTACGGGCGCCGGATGTACGAGACGATGGCCGGCTGGGAGACCGACCCGACCCTCGCCGACCAGTCGCCCGTCATGCGAGACTTCGCGGAGCCCTGGCGGGCGGCCGACAAGGTTGTGTACTCCGGGACGCTCGAGGCGGTGCCCACCGCGAGGACGCGCATCGAGCGGCGCTTCGAC
>JACDDL010000126.1 GCA_013817045.1 Actinomycetota bacterium
AAATGCCCGGCCTGGAGCGGAACTCCCGCCGCGCCTCCTCCTTACTCGAGTTTTTCGGATGCAGATCTTGCGAATGCGACTCCGAAGCCGGCGCTCACTACACAGGACTATGCCAACCTGAAGGAGAGCGCCAAGGAGAGCGGTCTGTACTGTGTCGTGGTTGCCTCGTACGCGTGCACGACGCCCTCCGGGGCCTACTCCACCAACGGCAACATCAACGCCGCCCCCCCGGGGGTCGGCAACAACTACGTCGCCTACTTCGACTTTCCGAGCTCAGGTGACCCTTTTTCCACCCAGCAGACGGTGACTTGGAAGGCGGCGACGGGACCGTGCAACATGGATGCAACCCTGACCAAGTCCGTCATCATCGTCGTCCGCTACGGCAGCTTGGACCTGACGGGCAAAGACGAGATCGTCGGAGCGTTCTTTGCCCCCGAGGGCCAGCTGTGGCTGCGCGGCTCGGGAGGGATCGTGAAGATCGAGGGCACCGCCATCGCCAAGAGAATCGATTTTGGCGGCAACGCGGAGGTCGAGCTGACCGACTGCTGGGTCCAGAACCTCCCCGGCGCCGCGTTCATGGGAGTTACCCCTCAGACCTTCAGCGAGGTCGACCGCTAGGCCCGGCTTGGGGCGCTGGGGTTCCGAGCCCTTCCCTTCCTAAAGGTGGGCTCAGGGCTGCCGAATAGACAAGCTGAACGTGTCTGTACTCCGTTGTTGTGCTGTTGGGCTCCTGAGGGGCCGGCGCTCACGGGTACCCGTCGGCGAACGGAAGGTGTCCTGGATGGCCCGGCCAGACTTCGAGGAGCCGCTCCTGACCGTAGGTGAGGTCGCGGCCCTGCTTCACGTCTCGAACATGACGGTCTATCGGCTCATCAAGTCCGGGCAGCTCACCGCCATCCGGGTGGGCAAGAATTATCGGATCCGCCGCATCGAGGTCGAAAGGTACCTCGACGACCGGGCGGTACAGGTCGAGGACAAGGCCTAGTGCCAGGAGCCTCGGCCCCCACCGTTGGACTGGACATCGGCACCAGCGCAGTGCGCGCCGCTCAGGTGACGAGGTCGCGGGCGGGCCTGAAGCTGGTGTCGTTTGGCCAGGCGGCTCTGCCGCAGGGGGCGGTCGTCGACGGCGAGATCCGTGACGCCGGCGCGGTGTCCCAGGCGATCTCCCAGTTGTGGAAGCGGGTCAAGATCAGGTCCAAGAAGGTAATTCTCGGCATCGCCAACCAAAGGGTCGTCGTCAGACAGATCGAGCTCCCGTTCCTGGAGGAAAAAGAGTTCAGGGCTTCGCTTCAGTTTCAGGTGGCCGATCACATCCCCATGCCCGTGGACTCCGCCGAGCTCGACTACCAGATCATCGACGACTACTCGGACAAGGACGGACAGCGCATGATGCGCGTGCTCCTCGTCGCTGCCGCCAGCGAGATGGTGGAATCCTTCGTCGAGACTGCGTCGGCAGCGGGCATGTCGCCGGCGGGGGTTGACCTGGCGCCATTCGCCATTGCCCGGGCAGTGAGCCCCAATGCTCGCGGAGAGTCCGGCGCTGCGGGAGCAGAGGCGGTGGTCGACGTCGGCGCCACCGTGACCAACATAGTCGTCCATCACAACGGCGAGCCGAGGTTCGTCCGCATCTTGTTGGTGGGTGGCGATGACGCGACCGCCTCCCTTGCCAAGGATCTCGATGTTCCGTTCGAAGAGGCCGAGGCGATGAAGCTCGATCTGGCACACGGTGTCGGAACCGAGGAGATGAAGAATCTTATCTCCGGCCGAGTCGACAACCTCGTCAACGAGATCCGCGGTTCTGTCGACTACTACCTCTCGCAGGAGAACAGCGAGTCCATCTCTTCGGTCGTTGTCACCGGGGGAGGGTCATTGACGCCAGGCTTCACCGAGCGCTTGGGCCAGGTGCTCCATAGCGACATCAGCAGGGGAGCGGCGCTTGTGGACATGAATACAAAGAAGTCGGGCCTCACCGACGAGCAGATAGCCGAGGTCGAGCCGATGGCCGCCGCTGCGGTGGGTCTGGCACGAGCGTGAGGAAGCCTTAGTGCACGCACTGCGCTCCCGCGCCCTCCAGAACCAGGGCCTGATGCGGCGAATAGAGCTGCTTCCCCCGCGCTACGCGCAGAAACGGCGGGCGCGCCGCAACATCGGCTTTGTTGCGCTGGGCGGCGTCGCTGTCCTGGCCGCGCTGGTGGTCTGGTGGGTTCTGCTTGGAGGCCAGGTTGCCGACGCCGAGCGTGAGCTCGCCGTCGTCGAGTCCCGCAATGCGTCGTTACAGGCAGACATCGACGAGCTCCAGCGTTTCGCTGAGCTCTCCGATGAGGTCGCAAAGAAGAGGACAGCGTTGCAGACCGTGATGGCGGGGGACGTCGACTGGCCTTCATTGCTGACCGAGGTGGCCATGGTGGTGCCAGGAGAAGTGTGGCTGACCGGTATGACGGCATCGGCCGGCACGGCCGAAGGCGCCACCCCCGCAGGCACCGAGACCGCACCCGTCCGTATCTCGGAGGAGACGCCCTTCGGACGCATTCAGTTCCAGGGTTCGTCGCTTTCCCTGCCGGGGGTGGCCAAGTGGCTGATCCGTCAGCAGAGCGTGGACGACTTCTCCGCGGTGTGGCTCAACAGCGCGACCGAAACACCCGCGGACGAAGCCACCAGCGCGGTTCCACTAACGACATTCGACAGCACTCTGGAGCTGAGCGCGACGGCCGCCAGCCGCCGCTTCGAACAGGGCGCCGGAAGCTCTGAGCTTGACCTCAGCAAGGAGAAGACGCCCTGAGCAACCGGATTCGGATGGTCCTCGTGATGGTCGGAATCGTGGCGCTGTGCGCAGCCTGGTTCTTCTTCTTCATAAGGCCCCGCCAGGCCGAGCTGGCGAAGGTCCGCGCCGATACCCTCGAGGAGGAGAACAGGACGGTGGCCCTTCAGACCGAGCTGGACCGGCTCGAGGAGTTGCAGGCGAACGCCCCGGCGCTCGAGGCCGAGCTGGCTGCTACCCGCAGGCTGATCCCTTCGGAGAACGAAGTTGCGAACTACATCTTCCTGGTCGAAGAGGCTGCGACCCAGGCCGATATCGATTTCGTCAACGTCACTCCGGAGCTCCCGAAGCCCCCGCCCGAGGGCGCTCCGCTGGCGGAGATCCGGACGGTGATCGGCGCCGAGGGCGGCTACTTCGAGATACAGGACTTCTTCAGGCGCCTCTACGACCTGGATCGTGCGGTGAGGGTAGACCTGATGGCCCTTGCTCCGTCGGGGGAGACAGCAGCCACCGGCGCGGTTGTCGATCCGGCCGCCGCAGACAAGCTGCGCCTTGATGTGACCGCTCGGATCTTCTTCGAGCCGCCAGGGGGCGCCTCGAGCGCCGCAGCAGTCCCTGCTCCGGCGACCACGACGCCCTAAGAGGAGAATCGATGGCGACCGCACCGGAAACTTTCGAAGCCGAAACCAGACGCAACATCAATGGCGTCCAGATCGCCTTGGTGGCGCTGGTCGTCGTCGTGCTTCTGGGCGCGGTGTGGTTCTTCTTCCTCAAAGGGGACGCCGAACCGGAGGTGGTCGCCGATGCACCTCCGGTCATCGAAACGGCGCCGGGTCCGTCCGTAGACGAGGGGTTGGTGGACGACCCCGAAGCGGATCCCAAAGCGCCCGGGAAGGGCCCCAAGGAGACGACCGAGGTGTTCGCGCCCAAAGATCCCTTCGAACCGTTGATTTCGCCCGCAGGCGCAGCGACGACGGACACGTCGGGGTCAACCGACGCAGCCGGCGACACAGACGACTCGGGCGATCCCACCGTAGACGAGACCCCCATCGAGGACGATGGGACGGGCGGCTCCGGTGACGGTGGAGGCGGCGGGAACACCCAGGGCGTGGGTGGCCGCGAGGTGGTGCTGAAGGACGTTTCGACGAACCCGGGTGACAAAAGCGCCTCTGTCAATGTCGATGGTGTGACCTATGACGTCCTGCCGGGGGACAGGTTCGCCGAGAACTTCAAGCTGGTCACGGTCTACGGCAAGTGCGCCACCATGCTCTTCGGCGACGACCAGTTCACCCTGTGCGAGGGAGAGCGCGTCCTCAAGTAGAAACCGGCCCCCTCTCCAATCCCATACCGTCGGCCCCTCCCCTGGCCTGCCCAGCCCAGCTCCCGATGGCCGTCTCAGGCCCGGCCCAGACGGAGCGTCCTCTCCTTTGGCAATTTCAGGTAATCGTCTTTCTTGACGATAGAGGACCTAAAGCCCGGCAAGGAGAGTCCATGGCAGTTGCAAACGGCCGTCGAATGGCGTCCGAGATCAAGGACGAGGAAGATCGCGTCCGTTCTCAGCGTCTGCTCGCCCATGTATTCCATGAGATTCTTTCGGAAACCAACTCGGCCTCGCTGCTGGAGCTGATTGCGGACTCGCTGGCCGAGCTCGTTCCCTACGATTCATTGACGGTCTATCGGGCCGACGAACGGCGGCGCGAGCTCATCCCCGTCCTCGCACGTGACAAGTGGGCCGAAGAGATCCTCAACGACAGAACCTTCTTCGGGGAAGGCATCACCGGATGGGCCGTCGAGAACCGGGAGGCGGTCATCACCAACGCAGCCCATCTCGATCCGCGCCGGAAAACGGTCGCCGGGACCACAGAGGACGAGCCCGAGGCGCTCGTGTCGGTGCCCCTCATTGTCAAGGGTTCGATCAAAGGCGCCCTGAATATATATCGATTGGAGGAGGGCGGGACTTTTTCCGACGAGGACTTCGAGCTTGCGCAAATGTTCGGCGATGCGGCCGCTCTCAGTCTCGAAAATGCTGAGGTCCATGCAGCACTCGAGCACCAGGCTAAGACCGACTCACTCACGGGGCTCTTCAATCACCGCTATTTCCATGACAGGGTGCATAGTGAGCTGTTGCGGTCGATGCGGGTCGGGGATTCAATCGCAGTCGTGATGCTGGACATGGACGATTTCAAGAGAATCAACGATGTCTACGGGCACGACATGGGTGACGACATCCTGATGATGCTTGCGCAGCAACTCGAGTCCTGCAAGAGAGCTTCCGATGTCGTCTGCCGCATAGGCGGTGAAGAGTTCGGAGTAGTCATGCCCTCATCCACTGCTGAGGATGCGAGGGCGTTCGCCGAACGCTTCAAAGGGAAGCAGTCCACCTTTGATGATGTGGGCGAAGTGACGGTTTCGGTCGGCATCTCCGAAGGACCCCGCCAGGCAACCGAGGCCAAGACGCTTACAACCTACGCTGAGAACGCGATGATGACGGCCAAGGCGCAGGGCAAGAACAGGGTATTGATCTACGACAGTGCCGTCGTCGAACGTCCGGGGGAACCCTCGGACCAGCGCGGTGTCCGGTCCATAGCTCACATAAAGATGCTCCAGGGTCTTGCCAGAAAGCTAAATCGATTGAGCAGCGTCAAGGAGCTCGGAACCACCATCGGGCAGGAGCTTCGTACCTTGGTCGGCTATTCGAGCTGTCGCGTCTACACACGCGAAGCCGATGAATTGAATCTGGTCTCGTGCGAGGGTGACTCGGGTGGCTTGTGCGGAGGGAACAACGAGGGGTGGAGGAACGAGGTTGTAGAGGAAATGGCCCGCAATGCCGCCCAGAGCCAAACGACACTGTCCATGGACAACTCCATCGACTCCGGCTACGGGGCCAAGTTTTCCGGCCCTCCCCAGTCGGAGGAGTCGATGATGGCCGTTCCGTTGACCTATGCACGGCGATGCGTCGGTGTGGTTGTGATCACCAAGGACGGAAGCCGGTCGTTCGACTCCGATGAAGTTCGTCTGATGGAGGTCATGGCGGGACACGCTGCCGTGGCATTGGAGTATGCACGCTTGTTCGAAGCACAGAAGCGAGAAGCCGAGCACGCCAAGGCGTTGCTCGAGTTCAGCCGGACGCTTGCGGCCGCAGAGGGACAGGACGAAATAGCGTCCTTCGTTGCCGACCTGTCAACTGAGCTCCTCGATGTCTCCAACGCCTCTGTCTGGCTGCAGAAGCCGGGATCGGATGTCCTTTATCCGGTCGCCCTGTGCGGCCATACGGACGAAGAACGGAGTCGCGTCTCGAGCGTTCACTTCGACTCGGGCTTCATCGAGCGATATCTGCGTCGATCCGAGCCGTTCGTGATCGATGGGAATTCCATTCCTCCGAACGTCGGATTGCGAGAGGAAGTGTACGAGCGTAGCTGGGCTATGGCGCCCTTCGGCCTCGACAGGGGGCGTGTTGGGGTCATCGTCTGCGGTGCGCCGGACACAGGCCGTCATCGTTTCTCGCAGGCGGACATGGAACTTCTGGCCGGCATCGCGAACCAAACCAAGTCTGCGATGGGTAAAGCCGGGATGTTCGAGGATCTCGAGGAAACATTCATCTCGACGATCGAGTCTCTGGCCAGCGCCTTGGAGGCCAAGGACGAAGAAACTTCCTCACACGCCCGATCGATCAAAGACATGGCGTCGGCCCTGGGCGCGCGAATCGGACTGGGGGACCAGGAGCTCAAGCGGCTCGAGATAGCCGCCCTCTTTCACGACATCGGCAAGATTGGTATACCCACCGGACTCCTGTTGAAGCCCGGCCGGCTCACCAGGGATGAACGAACGATGATCGAGACCCATCCCGAAGTTGGGGAGAAGATCTTGCGCCCCATAGAGCGGTTGCAGGACGTCGCCTGGATAGTCCGGAACTGCCATGAGGATTACGACGGAAACGGATATCCCGACGGGAGGAAGGGAAAGGACATTCCTCTCGAGGCTCGGATGATCCTTGTCTGCGACGCATTCGATGCAATGACCTCGGACCGGCCGTACCGCAAGCGGCTGCCGGTGGCCGAGGCCTGCAAACGCCTCGAGGAAGCGTCCGGCACCCAATTCGATCCGGAGCTCATCCCTGTTTTCCTCGACCTGGTCAAGACCCTGCCCGGGCGGGTCGCTTCTGGCCGAATTCGGGTTACCGAATCCAACAATCGCAAAGTGACGGTGTGAGCATGGCCGACATACACGACCTTCTTCGGTTCGTCGTCGAGCACCGGGGATCCGATCTCCACATCCAGCCAGACGCTGCTCCTTCGGTGCGGATCGACGGTTCCCTTGTTGGCTCGGGCTTTCCTTCGATGACGGAGAGCGATTGCACGCAGCTTGCCAAGGCAATGATGAGCGAGGACCAGGCCGCCGAGCTGGGGAGGACCGGAGAAGTCGACTTCGCCTATTCAGAATCGCGTGCGGGGCGACGCTTCAGAGTCAACGTCTACCGGCAGTTATCGGGTCTGGGGATAGCCGCCCGTCTCCTGCCCCCGGTGCCGTTCTCGTTCGAGGCTCTCGCATTGCCGGACGCAGTGAAGGGGCTTGCGGAGCACCAGCGGGGTCTTTTGTTGTTAACCGGTCCGACCTCAGCAGGGAAGACGACGACGGCGGCCGCCATGATCAATCACATCAATATGACCCGGCCCTGCCACATACTCACGATCGAAGATCCCATCGAGATACTGCACCGCAACGGCCGGGCCGTCGTTTCTCAGCGTGAGGTGGGGCAAAGTACGGCCGACTTCGCCACCGGGATCCGGGCTGCGATGCGCCAGGACCCGGACGTCATCTTCGTCGGCGAGATAAGGGACGCCGAAACGGTCAAAGCCGCACTCCAGGTCGCCGAGACCGGGCACCTTGTGATTGCGACACTACACACGACCGATGTGGCCGAGACCATCAACCGCGTCATCGAGTTCTTCCCCATGAACCAACAAGAGCAGGTCCGTGTGGCGCTGGCGGGAGCCACCGTCGGAGTCGTCTCGCAGCGCCTTCTCCCCAAGGTGGGAGGCGGCAGGGTGCCGGCGGTCGAGGTGATGGTGATGAATGGGCGAACACGGGACCTGATCTTGAAGGGCCGGGAGACCCACCAGCTCCACGACGTCATCGCGAAATCGGCCTTTTACGGCATGCAGACGTTCGACCAGGCTCTGCTGAAGCTGTACCGGGCCCGGCTCATCGAGCTCGAGGACGCCAAGAGAGCCGCGAGCAACCCCCACGACCTGCACCTCGCCCTGCAGCAGGAGGGTCTCCAGCCGGTGTCGTAGGGCCCGCTCGTGCCGAGCCATCAGGACCGGGATGCCCCCCGGCCATGGACGGCAAGATCGGCCGGCTGGTGCGCCTCCGGGGCTTCGGAGAACCGCCCCGGGTGGGAGGATGGGAGCATGACCCGCCTACGGTTCCTCACCGCAGGAGAGTCGCATGGGCGCGCCCTGGTGGCCATCATCGAGGGCCTGCCCGCGGGGCTGCCGGTTTCGGTCAAGGCCATCTCCGACGAGCTCGCCCGCCGCCGCCACGGCTACGGCCGCGGGCCCCGCATGAAGATCGAAAAAGACGTCCTCGAGGTCACCTCGGGGGTGCGGGGAGGGCTCACGCTGGGCAGCCCCGTCGCCCTGACGATCCACAACAGCGAGTGGGCCAAGTGGGCCCATGTCATGCCGGTTGAGGGCGCGCCGGGGGGGCGCGAGCTGACCAGGCCGCGACCGGGCCATGCGGACCTTCCCGGAATGCTCAAGTACGACT
>JACDDL010000127.1 GCA_013817045.1 Actinomycetota bacterium
GCCGGCCCCGGATGCAACGTAGAACTCGAGCTCCTCTTCGTCGTCGTCCAGGAGCGCAAGCGAGCAGGCCGCCGCGCCGAACAAATTCTGGGCGGCTGAAGTGATGGAATGAAGCAGCTCCTGGTGGCCCTCGGGCACGAGTCCAGGGCCCATGTCGGTGGCCGTCCTGGCCAGTTGCGCAAGCAAGTCGCGCTCAGGAGTGGTCATCGCCCGATCTCAGATCTCACTCGGTGCGAAGAGAAGACTTCCATCCCGCTCCCTTCGTAGCTTTTCTGTGGCGAAATCGTACCTGGACGTTGCTTTGTCGGTACCATCTTGCGTCACATGGGGGATCGTCAGAAGAAGACCGGCCACCGGGCGGTCCTTGCTCACAGGGATTTCCGTTACCTGGTCGCGAGCTTCGCCACCTCCGGGATCGGGGACTGGTTCTACAACGTCGCCCTCATCGTCTACGTCCTCGAACAAACCCGGTCTCCGGGCTGGGTGGCAGCGGCCAGCATTTGCAGGCTGTTGCCTTTCGTCCTGTTCGGGTCCTTGGGAGGAGTGCTGGGCGACCGCTACGACCGACGCACAGTGATGATCCTGTCGGATTTGGTGCGGGCGGCACTGATGTTCCTCCTCGCTTTGGTGGCGGTCCTTTCAGCTCCCGTAATCTTTGCCGTCGCGTTGGCGTTCCTGTCGACGATCGCATCTACAACCTTTTTTCCCGCAGCAGCAGCCACCACGCCATCGCTGGTCGAGGAGGACAACCTGGCTGCGGCCAACGGGCTGATCACCACGGTCGACTACCTCGCGATCGCTCTGGGTCCTGCGCTAGGAGGTTTCGTCATCGCAGTGGGTGGAGTGCCGGCGCTGTCGTTCGGGGTGAACGGGCTCACGTTCGTTGCATCGGCCATTTTCTTGTCGCGCGTCCCACGGGGCGGAAAAACACAGAGAGAAGAGGAAAAGCGAATTCCGCTGCGCCGGCAGGTCGCAGAAGGGGCTGGAGCGATCACCTCTTCGGGGAGCGTCGTGATCCTGGTGGCAATCATCGTTGCAGCGATGTTTACCTACGGCGAGGAAACCGTCCTCTACCCCCTCGTGGCCGAACGATTGCTCTCGACCGGCGTCGAAGGTGTGGGCTATCTATTCGCCGCATTCGGCGTGGGAGGTGTGCTGGCTTCGGGAGTCGCCAACCGGGTAGTCGAGCGGGGCCGGCCCGCCGTCGTCCTCGTGCTGGGGAGCATGGTGGCCGCGACACCCCTTCTGTTGCTCCCCCTCACCACGACCCCTGCGGTCGCCTACCTCCTTGTAGCGATAGAGGGAGGAAGCTTCATCTTCGTCGAGGTCCTTGCAACGACGTTGCTACAGAGAATAGTCCGTACTGAAGTTATGGCGAGGGTCTTTGGGATCATCGACTCCCTCACCGTCGCCGGAACCGTTCTGGGGGCATTCGTCGCGCCGGTGGTCGTTCGGCTGTTCGGCTTGCAGGCCGCCTTGTGGACAGCAGGCGGCATTCTCATCGTGCTTACGCTTATGTGCATCCCCCGAATCCGCGTTCTCGACAAGGAGGCGGCGCGCCGCCGACGAGAGCTCGGCCCGAAAATCACGCTATTGTCTGGCCTGAACATTTTCGCCGGGATGCCACGAGGGTCGCTCGAGTCACTGGCTGCGGTTACTGCAGAAGAGTCGGTGACTTTGGGAGAGGTCGTGATCGAACAGGGCGCCCCTGCCGACGACTTCTTTGTAGTCCGGGCCGGCACGCTGGAGGTGTTGTCTTCCGGGGAAGGAGGAGGCGCGCAGGTCAAGGTCACGGAGTTGCGGGAGGGCGACTACGCGGGCGAGATCGGTCTCGTCGAAAGGCTGCCTCGGACCGCGACCGTCCGTGCGACCTCCGACTGCAGTCTCTATCGAATCAAAGGCGACGACTTCCTGAATGCGGTCAATGGGACGCCGGCGCTCTCCGGAGCGTTGTTCGCCGGCATCGCAGGTCGCATGGCGCGCACACATCCGTCCTACCAACCCACGGTGCGCCCACCGGGCTGACGGCGCTCCGTGCCGGCTATCCCAGGTGTTCGGTGAACCAGGTGAACGATGCGCTCGAGGCGGTCGACGCGCCGGTCGGGACGGCCGGTTCCCGCCATGTAGTGCGGCTCGTCCGGGTATCGGATCATTTCAACGGGCGCGCCGTGCTTCTTGAGGATTGCCAAAACCAAGTCGGTCTGTCCCGGGGGGCAGCGGAGATCCGACTCGGCCTGCAACAACAGCAGCGGCACAGAGCTCTTGGTGACCGTCACGTAGGGCGAACGGACCAGGAACTCATCGAGGTTCTCGGGGAGGGTCCCGCAGCCGACCGCAGTCGCGTCGGTCTGCATGCCGACATCGCTCGACCCGTACCCCGACCATGTCGGTCACCGGGTTCTCACTGTGCGGCGCGACTACACCGCTGAGGAGCCGTCCGGGGCCAGCGCCACGTCCTGGATCATCACCTGTCTCAAGACATCTTTGGGGCGAAAGCCACGCGTCGATTTCGTCTTGCGGGCCACTCAGATCAACTCTGTCTCGAGCGAGCCGGGCTTAGCGCCCCGAAGAACGAAGTGCTCCATACCGAATGCTTCCGAGAAGGTGTCCGGGGTCAGAGTGAGAAAGAAGGAATCGGGGGGAATCTGGCTTTCGTGCGCGGCCATGACTGTCCGCTTTTGATCGACAAACGCGGTCACGTCCACCGAAGTTGTGATCAGCTCGTGCGGCACACCGAACGTGGCCAGATCAATATCGACGGGCATCTCCACGCCCATCTCATGCATCCGTTCAAACATCGAGTTGACCGCTTCCCGATCGACAACCGCTTCGTAAACCTTGGGGGTTCCTGCAATGGCACCCGCACGCACGCCGACGAGATGCACCTTCATATGATCTGGATGCCCATAAGTTCCATGAGCGTCATAGATGGTGAGAACGTCGGCGCCCTCCGCCAGGAGTATTGCGGCCAGTCTCTGGGCGGCCTCCTCGACATCGGCCTGCCAGAAGCACTCGGGGGCATCGTTCTCCGGGGTTCCGATCATCCCCGAATCGACATACCCGAGGAACTCCACCCGGGCGACGCCGAGGATCTCGGCTGCACGCGTGAGCTCGTGGACGCGCCTGTCTCCCAAAGACTCGCCCGGCCGGAGCACTCCGTCCACAACTTCTCCGTGCTCGCCGCGCGTAGCCGTGACCAGTACGACGCGATGGCCTTCGGAAGCCGCTTTGGCCATCGTTCCCGCCGTCGAGATCGCCTCGTCATCCGGATGTGCATGAAACATCACCAAGGTACCCATGCGCCCTTTCTACCAGGCGCAACCGCTGGTGCGAGGCACTACCGAGTTGGAATGCTTACCTCGGTCCGGGTGCCGCCTTCTGAAGTGATGCTCAACCGGCCTCCCATCTCATCGGTGAGAGTCCGGACTATCTGCAGACCGAGACGAGCAACCCGCAGAGGATCGCCGGGCATCCCGATGCCATCATCCCACACCACCATTGTGACGTGATCGTCGGCGCGCGACAGGTCGACTCCGACGGAGCCTCCTCGTCCATCCGGAAAGGCGTGCTCGAGGGAGTTTTGCAGCAACTCGGAAAGTGTCACTGCCAGCGGTGTGGCGATATCGGCGCCGAGCGGCCCAGGCTCTCCGACAACCTCTATGACGTAGTCGCGCCCGGGCATGACCAGGCCATCACCGACCATGCGGGCAATGCGGCGCGCCACCTCCCCGAACTCCGCAACGTCACCAACGTCCTCGGAAAGGATCTCGTGTACAAGCGCGATCGAACCTATGCGCAGCACGCTTTCTTGCAGCGCTTCCTTCGCCTCCGGAGAATGCAGCCGTCTGCCTTGCAAGCGCAACAAACTCGCAATCGTCTGCAAGTTGTTCTTGACGCGATGATGTATCTCGCGAATGGTTGCGTCCCGCACCGAAATAACCCGCTCCTTCTGACGCAGCTCACTCACATCGCGCGCGATGACCAGACCGCCGATCACCTCGCGGCCTTCGACAAGAGGCATGACACGCAAAGCCACAACCGCCTCCCCGAGGATCAGCTCTCCGTCCAGCAGTCGCTTCGACGAGAGCGCCCGTCCGACCGGTGTCTCACCGAGACCGAGATCGTCGAGCCACCGATCCACGACGTTCTGTTTGACTCCGAGCCGGTGCAACGAAGAGAGAGCATTGGGCGAGGCCCATTCCACCCGGCCGAACCTGTCGAGCATGAAGAGTCCGTCACCAACCCTCGGCCACTCTCCCGGGGGGCTCTCCGGCCATGGAAATCTGCCCTCGCAGATCATGGTCGAGACATACTCGGCGGCGTCCAGGTAGACGCGCTCGAGCCGTCCCAGGCGGCGTGAGATGCCCGGGCTGCCTTCTTTGGTCAGGACCGCAACGGTGTCACCGTCGAAGCGCACCGGGACCGCATCCATCCGGATGCGCGTCCCGTCGACGAGAACGGGGTCCTTCTGGGCCCAGATGCGTCCCTCCCGGTAGGCGCGCTCTACCATCGGTTGGTCGGGCTGCGTCACGCGGACGCCGACCATGTCCTGCGGGTAGAGCGTCTGGGAAGTGAAGGGGCGGAGCTGAGCGCAGATCTCGAAGACTTCCTCGCCTGCAACCGGCACATACAGGAGGAGATCCGAGAAGGAGAGGTCGGCCAACACCTGCCAAGACGAACACAACGAGCGCAGATGGTCGATCTGCTCTTCACCCAGTCCCGAGATCTCACGCGCTCGCTCCGAAAGGACGGCCATCCCCAGATGCTAGGCGCAGGTAGCGCCTGAACGGGAAAGCGGGCCCCCCGCGGCGAGAACATGGTCTCGGGCCGCGGGCCACGGCATGATGTGGCGGGAGGCCCGAGAACGGTTTCCTGTGCGAGGAGCCACGGATTTTTGCGGCGAGGCGATGCAGGGTGGGTCGGTCCTTTGCGTGACAAGGCATCCTCAGGCAAAAGTCCCAGAGCGCCGACCGAAGGCTACAATCGGGCACCACTTTTCGGGCATCCAAAGAGCGGGGGAAGCTGGTGAGAATCGCAATCCTGTCGGACATCCACGGGAACCTCCCGGCCCTCGAGGCCGTGACGCAAGACATCGATGGGCAGTCACCCGACGAGGTCTGGTGTGGCGGAGACGTTGCCTGGGCCGGGCCGTGGGCAGCCGAATGTATCGCCCGGGTGAGAGAGGCCGGCTGGCCGTCAGTTCGAGGGAACACCGATGTCTGGGTTACGGGCGATCCACAGACGGTCGAGTCGCCTGAGGCGCGCCGGGAAACCGAGACGCTGGCAGCGGCCCACGGCCTCTCCGATGAAGACGCCCGGTGGCTGTTGAATCTGCCCCTGGGCCACTCCGGGCCCGGTTCTCTGCTCCTCGTTCACGGGACGCCCGAGAGCCCCTTCGACGCGCCCATGCCGGACGCCCCTCCGGCCGAGTTCCAGCCCTACGAAGGCCACGCCGGGGTCGTCGTCTATGGACACGTGCATCGGGCCTTCCTGCGCCGGTTGGCGGGGGGGACCATCGTCTGCAACACCGGCTCGGTCGGCCTGCCGATGGACGGCGACACCGCGAGCTACCTGCTGGTGGACCAGTTGGGACCCGATCTGACTTTGCGGCACCGCCGGGTCACTTACGACCGGGAAGGGGCGGTACAGGAGGCGCGCCGGCTCGGCGGGCCCGTGGCCGAGCGCTTCCTCGAGGGGCTCGGCGAACTTTGAGCTCGAAGAAATACACCGTCGAGGAGGCAAACGCCCTGTTGCCCTATCTCGCCCCGACCCTCGTCGAGCTGCGCGACAAGCTGGAGGCCGCCACAAAGATCCGGCTCAACCTCGTGCAGGCAGCCGCATCCAACGGCGGCTCATCCGAGCGTGATCGCTGGTCGCGCACGCTTGCGCGCGTCGACGAGCTGGTTGAGCGTCTGCAGGGCTGGGAGGTCGAGCTACGGGACGCGTCGACGGGCCTCGTGGACTTCCCGGCGACCATTGAAGGACGCGATGCGTGGTTGTGCTGGCGCCTCGGGGAAGTCGAGGTGGCCCATTGGCACTTCCCCGAGGACGGTCTTGCGGGGCGCCGCCCGCTCTAGGATGCCTCGACCGCCGGAGCCGCGTGGTTGGTCGCACGGGAAAGTCTTCTCGGGCATCCCACTACATCATGGCGTGGTCCACGGCCCGAGACTTGTTTCCCGGCGCATCGCGCACGCTCTGGGGTGGAGGCGCTCATGTGCAACCAACCATGAGGGTGGTCGCGGGTGAGACCGCTTCGAACGCCACGGTGGTGCTCGCGACATGACAGAGATCGAACAACTAGGCTGCATCCACTGTGGACGTCACGGTTGTCGAGCATCCTCTCGCCCAGCACCTGCTGCTGGCGTTGCGCGATAGCAGGACCGAACCGTCGCGCTTTCGAGCCATCACGAAACGGCTGACGGTCGTGTTGATGCTCGAGGCTGCCAGAGATCTGCCCACGCACGCCGGCTCGATCGAAACCCCTTTGGGGCGCGCCGAGGGCATGCTGCTGGACAGGCCGATCGTCACGGTACCCATCCTGCGGGCTGGGCTCGGAATGCTCGACGCCGTGGTCGATCTGTTTCCTGCGGTGCGGGTCGGATACCTGGGACTGCAGCGGGACGAGGCGACCTTCAAGCCTTCCGAGTACTACGCCAACCTCCCTCGCATGGAGGACGCCTACACCTTCGTGCTCGACCCCATGCTTGCCACCGGGGGCTCGGCGTCGGTCGCGGTCGAACAGGTCAAGGCGGCCGGCGCCCCCTGGGTTCGAATGGTGGCCGTGGTCGCGGCGCCGGAAGGGGTCGCAAAGCTGCACACGTCCCACCCCGACGTCGCCATCTACACGGCTGCAATCGACAAGGGTCTGGACGCCAACGCCTACATCGTGCCGGGCCTGGGCGACTTCGGGGACCGCCTCTTCGGCACCGAGCCCTGAGACGCTCGAGGGCGGACTGGCCCGGCTAAGACCGACCCGAGCGCAGGATATCCAGCACCGCCCTGGTGTCGGCGTCTTCCAGTGAACGAGGCCGGCTTTCGGTCGAGTGCGCCGGGCCAAAGGCCTTTCTCAAATTTTCCTCCGCCCGTTCAAGGGCCTCCTCGGCCGCCTTGAGCCTGATGCGTAGTTCGGTCTCGCGCTCCGCCGCATGCTCGAGAGCAGCTTCAAGCTCTTTGACCCGGGCTCCGTTCTGGCTGCTTTCGGCTGCGAACACCTCGACCTGAGCGGTACGTAGAGCGTCGTCGCGCGCCAGGGACATGAGGCGCTCGACAACCGCCTGTCCGAGATCGTCGTAGGTAAGCCGGGTGCTGCGATGGCTCGTCCTGCTCGGCAGCATCGACTCGGCGTCCTGGATCGTGATCGGCTCGATCGACCGGATGGAAATCACGGTGTTGCGCCCGCGCCTGCCTCGTTGCAGGACCTCGATGCGGCCGAGGCTCTCGAGAAGCTTGATCGCTTCGGCGCTGCGCACCGAATTGAGACCGGCGTCGGCGGCGACCTCGCGCAGCTTGCCGTCGAAGGTGCCATCCGAAGCTACATGATTGAGTTTTTCGAGCAAGCGAAAAGCCAACTCATGAAGATTCGTCCGCGCCATGACCTCACCTTTTTCGTTCGCCCGCCTGCATGTGCCCGCCTGCCCATCGTATCCGGCAAGGAATAGTGTTCAGTCAACTGCAGCGCCACGGTTGCAGGAATCTTGTCTCTGGAGACGGCATGTCGGCGCGCGCCAAATCGAGACGTCGGGTGAAGCTAGCGGCACGTCTTAAATGTTGCGGAGGAGGGCGCCGATCTGAGATCTCAGTTTGTCCGGACACGGATCGTGGCCCCGCAAGCGGGAGATCAAGGCCGTGGCCTGTGCCTCGAGGCCATAACGTTCGTAGCAGGGCCCGCACTCTTCGAGGTGCTGCTGAATATGGGCCCGCTCGGTCGGAGAGAGCTGCTCGCGATCCATAAAAAGGTAGGCCTCTTGGAGGACCCGCCTACAGTGCTCCTTCATCGGGGCTTGCGACCTGTCCCCACAGTTGACTCCCTAATCGGTCGGCGGCTGCTTTGGCCGGTCCTTGACGATCCCCCGTTCTCGGGCTAACTGCAACAACCGCTTTTGGAGTGCCTTTCTTCCCCGATGGAGCCTCGACATCACAGTTCCCATGGGAACGTCCATGATCTCGGCCATCTCGGCGTAGGTGAAGCCCTCGACATCGGACAGAATCACCGCGAGCCGGAACTGCTCGGGCAGGTCTTCGATCGCCGACACGATGTCGGCGTCGAGGAGCCGATCGAGAACGATGTTCTCGGGAGTCGCCTCCCATTGAGGGTCATGGCTCTTGAGCTCCTGGTAGAGGTCGAAATCCTCGACCTCATCCTGGGAGATCTGCTGAGGCTCCCTCTGACGCTTGCGGTAGATGTTGATGTAGGCGTTGGTCATGATGCGAAACAGCCATGCTTTGAGGTTGGTGCCGGGCTCGAAGCGGTCGAACGAGCGATAGGCCCGCAGCATGGTGTCCTGCACCA
>JACDDL010000327.1 GCA_013817045.1 Actinomycetota bacterium
GGCCGGGCTGCCCGAGGCCGAGCTCCGCAGCGGGATGGCCGAGGTCGCCAAGTACGGGTTCATCGCCGATCCCACCCTCCTTCCGTTGATCGAGGAGAACGCGCCCTCGATCAGCGCCGGGGACCCTGACATCCTGCAGGAGATCGTCGGCCGCTCGGTCCGGGTCAAGGCGGGCATCGTCGCCGCAGACGAACGCGAAGGGGGCGTGCGCGCCCACCTCAACTACGGCCACACCTTCGCCCATGCAATCGAGCAGGTGGCGGGCCTTGGGGTCGCCGGGGTCGCCGGGGTCGCCGGAGGCGAGGAAGCCCCCCTCGACGGCCGGGTGGCCGGGGTCCGCCATGGCGAGGCCGTGGCGCTGGGTATGATGAGCGCCGCCTATCTCAGCGCCGAGCTTGGACGCCTGGAAGCTGAGGCGGTCGAGACGCATCGCAGGGTGCTGGATGCGGTAGGGCTCCCGGTGAAGGCGCCGCTCGGCATCGACGAGCTCGAGCCTGCGTGGGGACTGGACAAGAAGTACCGGCAGGGTGTCCGTTTCGTGTTGTTGAACGAGATCGGCGTGCCCGAGGCAGGCGTAGAGGCGCCCCGTGAAGCGGTCGCCCGGGCTCTCGAAAGGATGTCGTAGATGAATGTCATGGTTATCCACGGCCCGAACCTCAACCTGTTGGGCTCCCGCGAACAGGCGGTGTACGGACCGGCGACGCTCGACGAGGTCAACCGCGAAATGGTGACGGAAGCGGATGCCCTCGGCATCGAGATCGAGGTGCACCAAAGCGCGCGCGAGGGAGAGATCATCGAACTGCTGCATTCCGGGATCGGAAGAGTCGCGGGTGTGCTGCTGAATCCCGGCGCCTACTCGCACACGAGCCGGGCCATCGCCGATGCGATGCGTGCGGTGTCGTTCCCCGTGATCGAGGTGCATCTTTCGAACATCCATGCCCGTGAGCCATGGCGCGCCCGGTCGGTCACGGCCGGCGCCGCCGCCGGGATTGTGGCCGGCTTCGGCCCGGGTTCGTACATTGCGGGGCTCCATGCCCTCAAGCGACTGGTGGAGGCTTAGATGAACTACGCAGCACGCATCGCCCGGGTTACGGCGAGATTCGAGGAGTTGGGCGTACAGGCGTTGTTGATCACCGACCTCGACAACGTCGCTTACCTCACCGGCTTCACAGGCACGAACGGCCAGGTCCTCATCACGCAGGCAGGCGCCGTCTTCTACACCGACCCAAGGTACGGGGCGCGTTCACGGGCGCTCGTCCGGGACGCAGAGATCGTCATGTACGAGGCGCGCCTCACCGACGTGCTCCGTGATCGCCTGTCGCAGGGCAAGATCGAGCGGCTCGGCTTCGAGGCGGCCTCCGTGACGGTTGCGCAGCGAAACGATTTCGGCGAGCGCCTTGCGCCGGCCGAGCTGGTGACGACCTCCGGTGTTGTGGAGGCTCTCCGGCGGACGAAGGAACCAGAGGAGGTAAGGCTCTTGAAGGAGGCGGTGCGGATCGGGGACGAGGCGTTTGCTTGGGTGCAGGATCGAATCGTCCCCGGCGCCACCGAGCAGGAGGTCGCTCTCGGGCTCGAAGTGCACATGCGCGAGGCGGGGGCGGACGCGGTGTCGTTCGAACCGATCGTGGGCTCCGGGCCGCTGTCCGCCCACATCCATCACACGCCCTCCGACCGCAGCTTCGGTAAGGGTGACCTGATCCTGATGGACTATGGATGCCGTCTTCAGGGCTATTGCTCGGACCTCACGAGGACGGTCGTTCTCGGCGGCGCAAGCGACGAACAACGTGCGGTCTACGACACGGTTCTTGCGGCGCAGGCGGCCGGAATCGGCGCGGTCAAGGCCGACGCCCGGGGCGCCGATGTCGACGCGGCGGCGCGCCGGGTGATCGAGGACGCAGGCCACGGCGACGCGTTCGAGCACGGGCTCGGGCACGGGGTGGGGCTCGAGATCCACGAGGCGCCTCGCCTGTCGCGCACCTCGGAGGACACTCTGACGAAAGGGGATGTGGTCACCGTCGAGCCGGGCATCTATCTCGAAGACTTCGGCGGCATAAGAATCGAAGACTGCGTGCTGGTGACCGCCGAGGGGTGTGAGGTGTTGGGCCGGGCGCCAAGGGACCTGATCGAGCTTTAGAAGGCCTTCGGCACTATCTGGGTATTTGTATGGTTATGAAGGGAACGTAGATGATCTCCACCAACGACATGCGGCCGGGGCAGACCCTGGTCCTGGACGGGACGCTTTTCACGATCCTCAACTACCAGCACGTAAAGCCGGGCAAAGGCCAGGCATTCGTCAAGACAAAGCTTAGGAACGTAAAGAACGGCGCCGTTGTCGATCGAACTTTCCGCGCCGATGAGAAGGTCGGCCTCGCCGT
>JACDDL010000017.1 GCA_013817045.1 Actinomycetota bacterium
GCGGAGGAGCAGTGCGCCGTTACTCGCCTGAGGGTGAGCTCGACTTGACTATCGAGTTGCCTGCTGCCCAGATAACGAGCTGCACCTTCGGCGGGAACGATTTCCGCGACCTCTACATCACGTCCGCAGCGCAGGAGTTGTCTGAGGAGGCCCTTGCCGCACAACCCCATGCGGGCGCGTTGTTCGTGTGCAGGCCAGGCCCGGCCGGTCTGCCTGCAAATCCCTACGCGGGCTGAATGAACCTTCGACTGGGCGACACTCGGATGGGGGCGGAATGTGGACTATTCACGTGCGTCACCCACCCGGGGGGACGCTGGTTCAGCATCGGAGGCGCCCCCTTGGGTGCCGCGGCCTTCATTTTGAAGCTCTGAGAAGGTCGGCGTGTTACGGTCCCGGAGCCCGTTGACGTAATTGCCGATACCAGAAGCCACCGCCGCCAGCGGCACCGCCAGGAGAGCGCCGATGATGCCTCCTGCGATGCCCCCCGCGGCCAGAGCCAGGATCACGGCAATCGGGTGAAGCTTCACCGCTCTCCCCATGATCAGGGGTTGAAGCAAGTGGTTGTCGGCCTGCTGGATGAGCAGGATTGCCACCCCCACTATCAGCGCGTCGGAAAGGCCTCCGGAGACAAGGGCCACCAAGACCGCAATCGTCCCCGCAAGTAGAGCCCCCACCACCGGAAAGAACGCCGCAAAGAACTGCAGCAGGACCAACGGAATCAGTAAAGGGACTCCGAGGATCGCCAGGACAATGCCGATGGCGGTGCCCTCGATCAGGCCCACGAGCGAAATACCGCGAAGATAGGCTCCCATAGTCGATAGGACACGGTGGCCGACATTGTGCAAGTGCTCTCCTGCCGGCTGGTCGAATTGCCCCGTGAACCATCCCCACATGGACGGGCCGTCCTTGAGGAAGAAGAAAAGCAAAAAGGCCGTGAGCAGAGTTCCTGTAATGAATTCACCGACTTTGACCGCACCTGTGATCACGCCACTTGCGATCTGATTGCGGTTCTGGGCGAGCTGATCGGATGCCCGGTTTACAAACGCGTCGATTTGATCTTGGGACAGGTTGAACGGGGCCCCGGTCAGGTAGACGAGAGCCTGGTCGGCGCCCCCCTTGATCGCACGGCCCATCTCGCCGACCTCTGATCCCACCTGGGGGGCAAGTACGGCGATGAAGGCGACGAACAGCACCAAGGCCGTGACGAACACGAACGCCGTCGCTCGAGCGCGTTTCCAACCCCTCCGGCAGAGTCGATCCACGAACGGAGCGAGCACGGTGGTGAGAAAAAGCGCAACGATGACCGGGAGCACGATCAACCGCAGGTAGACGAGCACATACGCCAACAGGACTATCCCTGCGACTATCGCGAGGAAGCACAACGAGAACCCGGCGAGGGTTTGCATGGGCTCCGGCACCCTGCGGAAGCGCGGGGCCCGGTCCGACGCCGACCCGGGCTCCCGCGCGGCCTCGCGGCGCGCCGTCACATCGACCAACGGATCACAGACGGCTCACTCGGCTCACTCGGCTCACTCGGCTCACTCGGCTCACTTTCTTTTTCTATCATCCACGCGCCGCCCCCATCCGGATGCAAGCGGCGTCCGTGGTCATCCCCCGAGCCCTATCGGCAAGGTGGGCGTGCACTTTCGCTCACTTCCCTAAAACTTGCCAAGGTCGGTCCGGCCGAGATGGGGGAGGGCTTACTGGGGCGTCGCAGGTGCCTAGACGATCAGCAGTAGGCCAAGGGCCACCAGGACGATCGAGAGATAGCGCTCGAACCTGGTGGGGTCGGTACGCTGCACAAGTCTCTCTCCCAGGAGCATCGCCGCGCCCAGGGAGGGGATCGAGAAGGCGAACAAGGTCCATACTCTGCCGGTCCACAGCCCGCCGAGACCCTGTATCAGCGCGATCACGATGCTCGCAGGCAGGAAGCCTCCATGCAGGGTCGCGCGAAAGCGAGCGGGAGGCCATCGGCGCATGGCTCCGTAAAGAACAATGGGTGGGCCACCGATGTTGTAGGCGCCGCCGAGACATCCGGACAGAAAACCGAATGGAAACGCCCATCGGCGATCACGCAGCTCCGGCATGCGAGGCGAGCTGAGCATGTAGAGCCCGAACACGACCACCGAAACCCCCAGGCCAACTCGGAGCAACTGCTCTTCCACGCGTTTGAGCAACAACACCCCCACCGGTATGCCCACCATGCTGCCTATGAGCAAACGCTTGATGGCAGCCATATCGAGATGGCGTCGGGAGGGGATAAGAGCACTCACGGCGACCACCAGCGAAACCAGACCCATCACCGGCGTTGCAGAGCTCACCCCGACAACGAGCGACATGAGCGGCATCGCGAACAACGCATCGCCAAAACCGAAGGTCGACCTGATCAACGTTCCGCCGAAGAGAATGGAGGAAACCAAGACGATGTCCAGGATGCCTGTGGTCATAGGAGGAGGACTGTAAAGGGAGCTTGGAGAGAGTCATGTCGCCGGCACCCCCGGAAGCGTGTCGGCAAGTGGACACCCGTCTCCACCGACGGGACGCCGGGCGGCGTGTGGGAATATCAGGCAGAAGATAGGACGCCGGCGCTGAGAGATCAGCTCTGGGATACCCCTTCGGCAGAGCGTAGACGCTTGCACACTCCGAGAAGCAGCTTCTTGGTGATGCCGGGATCGTCGAGCAGGGGTTGAAAGTCCCACGAAGTCAAGGACAGCGTCCGGACCGGAGTCTCGGCGCGAACCGTCGCAGAGCGGGGCTGCCCGTCTATCAAGGACATCTCGCCGAAATAGTCGCCGGGTCCCAGCCACCCATGACTCTTCTCGTGCACGAGCACCTGGGCATGGCCCTCAAGGATCAAATGAAATCCAACTCCACCCCTGCCCTCCGTTACGATCTTGTGATCGGCCGAGTGCTCCACTTCTGTTGCCCTCCCGACCAGCGCTTTCAGATCCCTCTCGGAGAGGCCCGCAAACAGATACACGGAGCCGAGTCGGTCGATCATTTCCTTTTCCCTGGGCACCTTGGCTTTCCTTCCCCCTCGATCACGACAGTGCGCCAATCATATAGAGCCCTGTCGAGGTGGCAACCGGTCACATAGATACCCCAGCCCTCCATAGGAACGCGACGTTCGGGTGGCATGGGGTGCCGGCCGGGGCTTCCGGCCTGGCCCTGATGCCCTCGAGCGGCGCCGGATATTGCCCGTCCTTTCGGTGGCTTCCGGTTACCGTTGTCCCCCACACGGCATGTACTACGATCATGGAGGGAGACGCATTGCGGCTGTTCCTCGGCGGCGTGAGAGGTTCCACACCTGCATCGGGGCCCGAGTTCGTGCGTTATGGAGGGCATACATCGTGTGTAGCTCTCGCTCATGACGGTGAACCTCCAACGTTGCTCTTGGATGCGGGAACCGGGCTGCGCCAAGTCACGCCGCTATTGGACGGGGCCCCGTTCGACGGCACCCTTCTCCTCGGACATCTTCATTGGGATCACACCCAGGGTCTCCCGTTCTTTTCCGCAGGAGATAACGAGGATGCACGGGTCGATCTGTTCATGCCGGCACAAGGGGACCCGATCGAGGTGCTGGAGCGCATGGTGTCGCCGCCCTTCTTTCCCATCAGCCCCGTGGAGCTGCGCGGGGAATGGAGCTTCGGCGGCCTCGAACCGGGGAGTTATGAGTTCGAAGGGTTTTCCGTTGCAGCAATCGAGATCCCTCACAAGGGAGGGCGCACCTTCGGCTATCGAATTTCAGATGGCGCGGCCACCATCACCTACATGTCGGATCACAGCCCCATCGCCTTTGGAGGTGGGCCGATGGGGTTGGGTGAGTATCACGAGGCAGCACGCTCGCTGGTGGCGAAGACGGATCTTCTCATCCACGATAGTCAGCACACCGCCAAGGAGTTCGCCGAGCTGTCCTTCCTGGGCCACTCTGCGGCCGAGTATGCCCTCGGGCTCGCAGAAGCATGCGGCGCAGGCAAGGTGCTGTTGTTCCACCATGCGCCGAGCCGGACCGACGATCAAATCGACGAGATCCTGCATGCTTGCCGGGCGGGACACGGGTTCCCGATAGAAGCAGCAAGGGACGGCCGAATTATTGATCTCCCCGGGATCGGCTAATCCCCTTCACCCAAGGGCAGCGCCCCTTCTGATGTCCTAGTTTCATCGCAGCGTTACTTTCATGAAATGTCTCTGAAACGAACCGAAGCTACGGTTGTTTTCCGAGTGGGTTTCAGCGGCCATCGAGGATGCCCCCCGCACGCACACGGGGTCGGGCTCCCTCACCGAGCCGATGGCTGGCTCCCCGTTGCCGTGCAAGAAAGGTAAAGCGATGGAATTGCGAATAGTGGCAAAGACCGGACATCCGGACTTTCTGGACCTCCCGTGGCACCTGCCGCTGGAGGAATGGCAGTCCGACCGGCTGGTCGAAGTTCCCCGTGGAATCAGCAGACACGTGGTGCGATTCGTCGGATACGACGATGTTGTCTACGCCATCAAAGAGCTCCCAGAACACCTCGCAGAACGTGAATACCGTTTGCTACCTCAGCTAGCGAACGAGTCGATCCCGGTTGTCGAGGCTGTTGGTGTGATTGCTCGGGGGTCGCAAAGACAGCATCGTCGCGGCGCGCCGGAAACCAACGCGTTGCTGATCACCCGGCATCTGAGATTCTCACGGCCTTACAGAACTTTGTTTTCTTCGCGCGGTTTGCCGGAGCTGCAGAATCAGCTTATCGACGCCCTTGCCGAGTTGCTCGTTCGGTTGCACCTGGGTGGATTCTTCTGGGGGGACTGCTCACTGTCAAACGCGTTGTTCCGACGCGACGCGGGTGCGCTTGCGGCGTACCTAGTTGATGCGGAGACCGGCGAGTTGCACCCGCGATTGTCAAACGGTCAGCGTCAGCACGATCTCACCATTGCCGAAGTGAACGTCGGTGGTGAGCTGATGGATCTCGAAGGGGCGCGGGGCGATTTTCCCTACCTCGAGCCGGCCGAAACGGCTAGCAAGCTCAGGCGCAGATATGAGTCTCTTTGGTGCGAGCTGACTCGAGACGAGGTGTTTGGGCCAGACGAACGCTACCGGGTCGATGCTCGGTTAAGGCGTTTGAACGAGTTGGGTTTTGACGTGGCCGAGGTGCAACTTCTTTCTTCTGAAGAGGGCGTCCGGCTCGAGGTCAATCCACAGGTCGTCGAGCCGGGCCATCACAGCCGGCGCTTGAAGACGCTGGCCGGAATCGACGCGCAGGAGAACCAAGCACGGAGGCTGCTCAATGATATGGCCAGTTTCCGGGCGCATCTCGAGCGTTCTGAGGAGAGGAAGGTCTCGGAGATGATCGCAGGGCGGCGTTGGCTGGCGGAGGTCTTCGACCCCGTCATCGCAACTATTCCTCCTGAGCTACGGATGCGGATCGAAGGCGCAGAGGCGTTTCACGAAATTCTCGAGCATCGATGGTTTCTGTCCGAGGCGGCAGGACGAGACATTGGACTGAGAAGCGCGGTGGCTGCTTACGTTGACGGCGTCCTGGAGCCCAGAGCCGCCAAAGGGGAGGACCCGATGGCACCCGGCCCCCTCCACAGAGCCAAGGGCGTGCCCTCGGATGAAGCATCGGTGGGCGCTGGGGACGGCATGCTGCAAAGACGAAAAAGGATCGCCCTCGTGGCGCACGACAACAAGAAGAAGGAACTGCGAGAGTGGGCGACGTTCAACCAGGGGACTCTGGCACACCATGACGTGTATGCAACAGGAACAACGGCAAAGCTTCTCGAGCAGGATCTCGGCCTGAAGGTCACCAGACTCAAGAGCGGACCGCTTGGCGGCGATCAGCAGATCGGAGCGAAGATCTCACAAGGAGAGATCGACTGTCTGGTGTTTTTTTGGGATCCCCTGGAAGCGCAACCGCACGATCCAGACGTGAAGGCCCTGCTTCGGATGGCGGTCGTATGGAACATTCCGACGGCATGCAATCTGAGCACTGCAGACTTCGTGATTTCTTCGCCCTTGATGTCGGGTCCCTACAAGCACATCGCTCCGGACTACGAGGCCTACCTGAGACGAGACGTAGCAGGATGACGCCGGTGGAATCGAGGGGGCCATGTTCTCGGTGAACAAGTTCGATCCGCGCTTGGAACCAGGTTCAGCTCACCTCTCTTTAGAAGTGCAGGCCGGGTCGGCCCGCCGAGGAGAGCCGGCACCCTCAGTCGCCGCAATTTGAGCAGACCCTCGAGTGGGAAGGCAAAGCGCTTAAGGTCAAGGACACGCACTTGACCTTAGTGTCTCGCCTTCTCCACCGAGCCGTCGAGACAACTGGCGGCACTTATCCTGCTCGTAACGTTCTCGTTGCGCGAGGTAGGTAGCATGCCCCCAAATTGTTCGTCGAAGGAGGTCGAATGACAGTGCGTGTGGGAGCTGAGGGGAAACCGGTGGGCCGGGGGCGAATCCCCAGGAGGTCGATCGCCCTCCTGACGGCGACCGGGCTGGTGTTCGCAGGGGCCACTGCGCAGGCGGAAAGGCGAGCGGCCGGGGGAGAGCAGACAAGCAGATCCGCTGAACGGATCGAGAGGCGGCTCTCTGGCGTGGCCGGCTCGCTCGGGAATATGGCGAAGGGCAAGAAGAAATGGCTCATGGGCCCGGTGTCCCATACCTACGAGCAGAGTCCGGTGAGCGGTACCACCTATATCAGCACGATTGAGACAGTCGGCTACAAGGGCAAGCGGGATGCCAGCTGGCCGAGGGTGGGCGATGTCTATCTCGGACAGATCTGGGTGGGCAGAGCAGGCGATGGCGGCGCCGGGGACGAAGTGGTCACCGAGATCAAGCTTCCCCGCAAGACCTCATTTGCCATCAAGAACTCCAAGCGCAGCCGCCGGGTGCGCTGCTACAAGGGCAAATCGGACGGCAGCTTCACGAGTCTTGGCGGCCGCAAGTGCCCGAACCGTCCCGTAAAGGGAGTGCACGGATGGAGGTTCGTGCCGCGTGGCGGGTCTTGGGGTGTCCCAAAGGGACGCTGGATCCAGATCGTCTTTCCGCTTCGCTCGCGCAGCAAGCTCCAGGGCCTGGCGGACAGCCGCAACGCGTGCATCGTCGGGTCGGTTCACAACCTCAGCGGCTGGGCAATCGATGATTGGGATGCGCCGGAACCAGGGGAAAGCTGCCCGCTCAAGGATGGGCATGGCTCCTACCAAGGGGTATTCGTGGCGAAGAAAAGGCGCTGAGCAGGGGGCTCTCGAAGGGAAACGTTCACCGGCCTCTAGCCTTTTGACCAGGGTCGATGAGGGTCGTTCGGTCGGTTCCCGGCCAACGGCCCTCTTCGGCTATCGGGCGGTGTTGTCCAGGTGCTGGAGCAGCTCGTGCGCTGCGAGCTCGACCTCTTTGTGTCCCCATTCAGCGGCGCGGAAGTGACATGCGATCAAACCCTTCCGGTGTACCCGCCGGAAGTCCCCGTACACGAAGCCGTAGCGCGCCTTGGTCTCGTCGGTGGCACCTTCAGTAAGGCCGAGGTGCCAGGCGGCGAAATCGTCCCAGCCGTGGTTTTCGAGGTACCGGCTCTCGTCGTCCGTTGAGGGCTGGGAGTCGCTCCAGTCGCTGTCGAGCACATACTGACGTGCATCGATCAGCGCCCGAGCCTTGGCTACGGCGGCGGGGTTTACAAGGTAAGAGGCCATCAGGACGAGCTCCCTCGGTCCGGTGCGCGCGTTCACGGGCAGGCCAGGAGAGAGTAAACCCTGGCGCTGCATGACTCGCCGACCGGGGAGCCACAGTCTTCGCTGCCGCTGCGGCAAGGAAAGGCGCTCGCGTAGTGAGGGCCCCGCTTTGCAGCCCCTACTGAAATCTCCTAGACTGCCGAACTTGTGACGAAAAAGGAGGCCAAGTCTGGAATCGCGGGCCCGAACTTCGTCAAATACATTCCCCCCGTACTAGATGCCCTCAAGCGCCTGGGTGGCTCTGGGCGTCCTGCGGAAGTGTGCGAACTTGTCGCCGAGGTACTCGCTTTACCGAGCGAAGCGCTGGACGAGGCTTTGACGAGCGGTGGCAGCAGATTCGAGAACCAGGTTGCGTGGGCCCGCTTCTATCTAGCCAGGGCAGGCTACATTGACTCATCCAAACGGGGAGTCTGGGCATTGACGGAGGACGGCCTCGCAGCGGTAGGCATGCGGCACGATCAAGCCCTAGACCTCTTCAAGAGCATCCATGAGGAGTTCGGCGGTAAGCCGACCGGGTCAACACCCGACCCAAGGGAATCGGAGTCTGTGCCTCCGGAGGAGGCGGAGATAGGGGAGACGCTCCAAGCGAATTGGCGCCAGAGCTTGATTGGGCTCGTTCAGTCACTCCCACCGGCCGGATTCGAACGTCTTTGTCAACGCTTGCTGCGGGAGGCAGGTTTCGAACAGGTTATCGTCACGGGGCGATCTGGTGATGGGGGCCTCGACGGGGTTGGGATGCTCCAAGTGAACCCGTTTGTTAGCTTCAGGGTGCTTTTTCAGTGCAAGAGGTATTCGGGTAGCGTCTCACCCTCTCAGGTGCGTGACTTTCGCGGAGCCATGCAGGGTCGCGCAGATAAGGGAATCATCCTCACAACGGGCACGTTCACGTCAGAAGCTAGGAAGGAGGCTATTCGTGACGGAGTCCCGGCGATTGAACTTGTTGACAGAGACAAGCTCATCGAAATGTTCGAGCGTCTGGAACTCGGCCTCCATCAGCGAATCGCTTTCGAAGTCGACACATCATTCTTCGACCAGTTTCTCCTCTGAACGGTCTCGGTAAGTGTCGGAGGGCAAGCGCTCCGTAGCAGAGGTTCGGACCTCGTCACTCTCATCTGTAAGAGGAGGCGCACAACTCGACGCGATCGAGGGAACACGCTCCTGCTCCGTGAGGTTGAACTCCTTCTGCGCGAAGGCCGGGCGTTGGCGCAGTTCGCCGAATACCTCGAGGTGCGTGGCTGTGCATATGCCGCCCAATGCGTGTACAAGCATGGCCTCGAGGGGACTCGAGCAAACACTCCTATGCCTCATGGCATACGTGGGAGACCCGGTACGATGCCTGCGTGAAGCTTGGGTTCGCGGTGCCCGTCTCCGGTACGTGGGCGCGTCCGGCTAACTGCGTGGAGATCGCCTGCAAGGCCGAGCAGCTCGGCTACACGTCGTTGTGGACTTTCCAGCGCCTCCTATCACCGCTTGACGGAGATGTCCCCCTTCTTGCACCGCCCTACCACAGCGTGCACGACCCGTTGGCAACCCTCGCCTATCTCGCCGGCCACACATCTACGGCCCGGCTCGGGGTAGCCGTCGTGAACCTGCCGTACTACGCGCCCATCGTGCTGGCAAAGCTCCTGACGACGATCGACCATCTCTCTGACGGACGGCTGGATGCAGGACTCGGCATCGGATGGTCGCCGCATGAGTTCGAGGCCGTCGGCGTTTCCACTGCAAGGCGAGGCGAACGCGCGGAGGACTTCCTTAACTGTCTGCGGGCCATCTGGACGGACGAGGTCGTCGAGTACGAGGGCGACTTCTATCGCGTTCCGCGGTCGAGGGTCGACCCGAAGCCGGTCCAGAAGCCTCACCCGCCGCTCTTGCTCGGTGGGACCGCCGAGGCCGCTCTGCGCCGTGCCGGACGGGGCGCTGCCGGCTGGATCAGCAGCAGCCGAGCCGATCTCAACCGGATCGACGAATCAGTCGGGATCGTGCGTACGGCGGCTGTCGGCGCAAACCGCGATCCCGACGAGCTGCGCTTCGTCTGCCGTGGTGTGGTCAAGGTGCGCACGGAGGGAGACCGGGCGCCGCTGGCCGGTTCCTTCGAGGAGATCCGCGCGGACCTCGGGGAGCTGGGGGCCAAGGGCATCACGGAAACGTTCATCGATCTCAACTTCGATCCCCAGATCGGGTCTCCGGAGGCAGACCCGGAAGCGTCGATGCGTCGCGCGCACGAGGTTCTGGAGGCGCTCGCCCCAGCCTGATGCCCGCTGTGCCCATTGGACCCTTCGGCACCGGCGGGCTGTCTGACCAGGCGGCGTTAGTCGGTGGGGTCGTCGGTGTCGGGTGACTCGGTGTCGCCTTCGATGACGACGACCTTGTAATTCTCGTCGAGACGTACGTCGACGGTGGTGCCATCGGTCTTCCTGACCTCGACCTCCCAGGAGGCCCCGTCTTCAGTATCTTTCTCGACCGCGTTGGCGGTTCCTCCACCGGTCGCTTCGAGCGCTGTGCTCGCCGCGCGCTCCGCAGCGGGCCTGGTGACGGTGCCTTCGGGTGCGCTGCTCGCGATAGCGCCGCCGGCAAGGACTGCGGATGCCATCGCACCTGCAACGATGATCGTGATCCTCTTCCTCACGCTTGCCTCCTCTTCCGGTTGCCTCGTGTCAGATCAGGCTAGAGGAAGCCGCCTGAAGGGTGCCTGAAGGGCGCAGGATCATGAAGCGCCAGGGAGGAATACCTCGAACCGCGCCCCCCCGAGGGGGGAATCCTGGACCGAAGTCTGGCCTCCGTGAGCAGCGACGATCTCGGCAACGATCGCGAGGCCAAGGCCTGCCCCTCCATGCTCCCTGTCCCGCGCCTGGTCGAGCCGAGCGAACCTCTCGAAGATCGGTTCCCGTGATCCCACCGGCACCCCGGGCCCGTCGTCATCAACCCTAAGCTTCACCTGCCCATCGACTTCCTGAACCGAGAAGCCGACGACCGAAGACGCATGTCGCGCAGCGTTGTCTGCAAGGTTCTGGATGACGCGTTGGAGATACGCGCGGTCACCTTTGGTGCGGGCCGCACTGACCCTGGCCGTCTCGATACGGAGTGAGGTCGTCTGTTTCAGCCTGCGTGCTTCATCGAGCACCAGGTCGTCGAGGTCAAGTGGCACCGCGAACACCTCGAGGGTGTGTTCGTCGGCGCGCGCCAGCAACAAGAGCCCTTCGGCGAGATCCTGCAGTCTGAGGTCTTCGGACAGGACCTCCCCGGCCAACGCCTCGAGCGAGGTTCGAGCGGGGTGGGCGAGGGCTACCTCGGTCAGATGACGGATTGCAGCAATCGGATTTCGAAGCTCGTGGGACGCATCGGATACCAACCGTTGTTCGCGCCTACGAGCCTCATCTAGTCGCTCGAGCATCCCGTTCAACGTTCGAGCGAGACGAGCGACCTCGTCGTTCCCGCGTGGCAACGGCAAGCGTCGGTGGAGATCGGCGTGGGAGATTCCGGCCACCTCCTTCCTCATGCTCTCGACGGGGGAGAGCGATCGGCCTGTGACCTTCCATGTCGTGATGGCCACGACCAGGAGCAGCAGGGGCACTCCTATGAGCAAGGTGCGCGTGATGGAGGAGGTCGTCTCTCGAACGAGGTCGAGGTTGCGTCCCACAAGGACAGTCAGACTCCCAGTCGACGTTCGAGCATCTTCGGCGACTACGGAGAAGGGGTCATCGTCATCAATCGGTTGTCCCTGGACGATGGTGCTCTCGTTTGGCGCAAGAGGAGTAACCATGGGATCTCCTTCGAGTGACGGGCTCGATGCCAGGACCTTCCCTTCGCTGTCGATGATCTGTACGAAGACGTCGTCGTCTCGGGTCGTGAGATCCGAGAAGGGCTGACCCCCCTCGATGCTTGCGACGACATCCTGGGCTCGCAATCGGGCCGCGGAGGTGACGTTCCGCTCCATCGCGCGCTGCATCAAGGCAACGAGCGCGATCGATGCGATCAACAGAGCCAAGCCGACGGCCATGACTGCCCCCGTGCTCGTCCGGGCCCTTACCGAAGATCCCGCGTTGCGCACGCGCTCACCCACCTTGAGCATCCAACCTATAGCCCGAGCCGCGCACGGTCTGCAGCGCGTCGCGCTTGAACGGGCGATCGAGCTTCTCTCGTAGGTGACGGATGTACACCTCCACGATGTTGGGATCACCTTCGAAGTCGAAATCCCAGACGTGAGCCAGGATCTCCGACTTCGCCAGGGCTTCGCCTTTCCTTCTCAGGAGGAACTCGAGCAACGAGAACTCGCGCGGCGTCAGGGTCACTTCCGTGTCCGCCCTCCAGCACCGGCGACTCGCTGGGTCGAGCTTCAGGTCGCCGGCTTCGAGCACCGCTGGTCGCTCGCGAACTTCGCGTCTCAGTAGCGCCCGGATGCGGGCCAGCAGCACGACGTAGGAGAAGGGTTTCACGAGGTAGTCATCGGCGCCACTGTCCAACGCTTCAGCCTCGTCGAGTTCTCCGTCTTTCGCGGTCAGCATCAGAATCGGGGTCCAGATGTTTTCCTCGCGCAAGGTCGAACAGATCTTGAACCCGTTTATCTCGGGCAGCATGATGTCCAAGACGATCGTGTCGTAGGTGTTCTCGCGCCCTAGCCATAGCCCGTCGGTCCCATTAATGGCCACATCGACCGCGAAGCCCTCCGCCTCGAGGCCTCGCTTCAACCCCGTGGCAAGAGCCTTCTCGTCCTCGACAATCAGTACACGCATCGGCTCCCTCCTAACTGCATCTTGCTACGTCAACCTGAAGCGACGCTGAAAGCGAGCTGAACGGTTCAGGTGGTCTTCAGTATCAGTAGGCCAAAGTCGGCTCCGTCGAATCCATTAGAAAGGAAGAGATGATGTCGAGCACGCGCAAGTTGTTTCTGTCACTCGTTTCGTTTTCGGTTGTGCCACTCATGCTGGCCGCTTGCACCGAAACGTCCCTCGACTCGGCCACGGCTCCCGAGCACTCATCGTCGTCGCTCGAGGCTGCTTCGGGCGCTCTGCCACAGGGAAACGACCGCGTTGCCCTTGACCCCAAGGACTTCGCGACCAAGATCGACAATCCCTATTTCCCCCTGGAACGGGGGACCCGGTGGACCTACCTCGAGACGGATGAAAAGGGCCATGAGCTGAAGGTTGTTGTCGTGGTGACCAGGAAGACCGAGAAGATGGCCAACGGGATCACGGCGCGTGTCGTACGAGACACCGTCACCCAGGATGGGGAAGTTCTTGAAGACACGAACGACTGGTACGCACAGGATACCAAAGGTAACGTCTGGTACATGGGCGAGGATACCGCTGAGTTCGAGAACGGAAAGATCTCCTCGAGGGACGGGTCCTTCGAGGCCGGCGTTGACGGCGCGATGCCGGGGATCATCATGCCCGCCCTGCCGGAGGCGGGCGTCAGCTACAGGCAGGAGTACTACAAGGGCCAGGCGGAGGACAATGGCGAGATCCTGAGCACGACCGAAATGGCGGATGTCCCCTTCGGTCATTTCGAGGACATGGTATTGGAAAAGAATACCATAACGATCGAACCGGACGTCCTCGAATACAAGCTTTACGCCAAGGACGTCGGTATGGTCCTCGCGTTGGGTATCTCGGGAGGCGGGGGCCGGGAAGAGCTTGTCAACGTCGACCACGCGCCCGCTTCGGCCGGCACCGGTCCTCTGGGTAACCCGAACCCTTGATGGGGCTACTGCTGCTGGCCCCTGCGGACGACACAGCTGGGAAGCCCCTCGGTCGACCGGGGGTACGAAACGCCTGCGGGACGAGTATGGGCATGATGTCAGCGCCGTCACCGAACTAGATGCAATGCGGGGCTTGCGGATCGCCGACATCTTCCTCGCCGCGCAGGAGCGAGATCGTTATCGCTACTGAGAACGTACGCGATTTTCGATCCTTGCCCGAGAGTGGCAGGCGATGAAGAAGGCTCTGCGACAGGTTCTATGGAGCTCGAACTCTTACTCCGGGCAAGTCGACGAATGCTTTGGCGTCGGTTGTCACTACGTCTCTCGACCGTGTGGCAGCCGTCGCCGCGATGACCAGGTCGTGGGCACCTCGAGGCCTTCCCTGCTGACGAACCCATGCAAGAAGCGAAGCATGGGATCTCGCAACATCAAGGTCGTAGGACTCGATTGATACCAATTGCAGCAGGCCGTCGACACGATCTTGACGCCGTGTTCGCCTTTTCCCTGTTGCGAGTTCAACCCCAACCAGTGTGTCATCCAGTCCCTGTCCAGAGGTCACTGTTACCGTCGTGTGTCGGATCTCGGAAGATTGCACATCGGCGAGTGAGCTCGTAACCCGCTAACCTTTGAGTGAGTTTTCTAGATCAGATCTGGATGTCGCGGTCTCAGGGGCGGGCCTCGATGATCAGGTTGAAGGGTGCTTCGGCCGCCCGCCGGAAACGGCTGAATCCGGCCTCGGTCGTCACCTCATGCAAGGCCGCTTCTCCGGCTGCCGCGCCCAGAGCCGGGCCGGATCCTTGTGAGAGCGCGTTTGGCACACAAACGAACGTCGAGGCCGAGTACAAGAACCGGCCAAAGGGATTGATGTTTTCCTCGACGCGATCGCCCGCATTGAGCTCGGTGATCATCCAGGTTCCGTCGGGGGCCAGTGCACTGCGGATGTGCCGGGCGACGGCTACGGGATTGCCCATGTCGTGGAACGCGTCGAAAGTGCAGATCAGGTCGTACCCTTCACCGGGGAAGGAGTCGGCCACGGCCACCTCGAACGTCACCCGATCACTTACTCGAGCCTCCGCGGCCGCCTTGCGAGCGGCCTCGATGGATTCGGCGTGATAGTCGAATCCATGGAATGTGGACGCCGGGTACGCCAGGGCGAGCATGATCGTGGGACCTCCGTGACCGCAACCGACGTCGGCCACACAGGCCCCCGATAGGAGCTTGGCTTCGACGCCATTGAGCGCCGGGATCCATTCCGGCACGAGACCGGCTGCGTAGTCGGCGGAGCTGGCGCTGGCCATCGCGGCGAACAGGTCGTCATGATGTTCGTGCCACCCGAACCCCTCGTCGCCGGTAAAGGCGTTGCGAACCCCCTCCTCGTCCTTGTGAAGGGTGTTCACGATCCTCGTGTTCCCGACCAGGAATGTGGGACTATCTGGGTCCGCCAGACAGGCCGTCTGCTCGGGCGTGAGCGAGTACCGGTCGGTGGCCGGATCATAGATGCAGTACTCGCTGGCTGCCTGCGCGTTGACCCACTCCTTGATCAGCCTGGGGTGGCATCTGCTGCGCGCCGCCAGCTCATCCGCAGTTAGTGGACCACCCTCGGCCAAGGCGCGAAAAAGGCCGAGCTTGTCGCCCAGCACAACCGTTGCCGCATGTGCCGTTGCGGCGGCATCCCCGATGAACCTCTCGATGAACGCCTCGAGCTTCGTCTCGTCGAGCGTCAACTCCGCCATGTCCGTACCTCCTTCGATCGATTTCCTGTGCGCACCCACACTAAGGAAGAAAGAGGTCTGGTGTCATCGGATGAACCCCGCAACTTCCAAAAGGCGGAGTGGGTCGTTCTACTCACGCGTGGGGGCCGCAAGCCCTTTCTCGAATGCGAAGGCAGCTGCTTCGGTGCGAGTCGAGACTCCGAGCTTGGTGAAGATGTTCGACAGATGTCGGCCAACGGTCCTGTCGCTGATGGAGAGCGTGGCGGCGACCTCCCTGTTGGACTGACCGGTCGCGACGAGTGCGAGCACCTCGGCTTCACGCGGGGTTAGACCGGCCGGGAGCGCCTCCTGTCCTCGTAGATCCATGACGGTCTGGGCGTCGACAGCCGCGCCGAGTCGATCGAACACCGTTGCGGCCGCGTCAAGCTCCCGTTGACCCGCATCGGTATCGCCGAGTGTCTCGTAAGTGCGAGCCAAAAGCACGCAAACCTTGGACGCGTTGTAGTCGGCGTTCAGCTCGCGCCACTTGCGACAAGCATTGCGCAAGATGGGGAGGGCAACCTCCGGTAGCCCTTCGGCTAGTTCGACTGCCCCCCGCGCATGAAGTGCCGCGGTCTCCAGCCCTGAGCTTGCATACGCCGATGCGGTCTCTTCCAGCTCGGCACAGGCGCGTCGTGCGACCTCGATGGAATCGACGGCGAGGCCAATCTCAACCTGCGCAGCCAACAATGGGGCACGAGCCATCGGGTTCTTGTCCTCGGCAACCAGGGCCGCCTGGATCGAGACGGATGCCGCGGCCGCACGTCGCTGCGCGAGCCGCAATAAAGCGAGGCCCGGCTGCGGGTCGCGGCCGCGTTCGTGGGCGCGCTGGTACGACTGTTCGGCGCCGACGAGGTCACCGCGCAGCCGCCGAATCTCGCCGACTTGATAGTGACCCTCGGCTGCCCCGGCGATGTGCATCTCGGCGAGATCCTGGCAGACGCGCACGGCCTCGAGCTCGGCCTGCTCCCACGCGCCGGTGATCTGCAGTACCTGAGACCGGTGGATCCGGCAGATTCCCGTGAACAGAACCGCCGCCGGGAGGCCATCGAGCCAGCGCGCAGTAGCCTCCACCCAGTCACGTGCTCGGCGGATGTCCGCGAGCTCATGGAACGCAGCCATGAGATGGCAGTAGACATTCCCGGCCCACTCGGGGGACAGCTCGTCGGACAGAACCGCTACCATCGCTTCATCGAGCAGAGCCATTCCCGTGCTCATTCGCCCCTGTTGGACTAGCGCGCGACCTTCGAAGAGAACACCCACACCAGCGAGGTTTGCGTCTCCGTATCGCCGTCCCATCTCTCGGATCCGCTGAGCTGTCTCGATCACGCCGTCGAGATCCGACTCCTCGAGAGCCGACTCGATGTCGATATACAGCAGGTAACCGTGTTCGGCGCTCTCGGGCTCGTCGCGGAGCAACCGTTGGGCCCGGTTCATCCACCCCGATCCGATCTCGACGTCGCCCCTGAGAAACATGGACACAGCGAGACCCAGGGCCGAGATGGCGGCCTGGCGCGGCTGTTCACCATGGAGGTACAGTCGGTAGGCACCTTCGTAGGCGGCAAGTGCCTCGTCAACGCTGCCGAGCCACCACGCCGAGTCGCCAAGGGCCTGAAGGTCGTCGGCGGAGAGGTTGTGCTCGTCTTCGATTGATCTGAAGCCGTCCCGAGCCGCGGCCCAATCGCGCGAATCGAACGCCCCGCGAGCTGCTACCAGAACCTCAGCCACGTCATCCATAGGCATCCTTGAGTTTGCCCGATGATATGGCCGAGGAATGACCGGAGACGGTGCGGCGATGGAGCGCGAACGGTCACCCGCCTCGAGGTGGCGCTCCCGTAACGCTTTACGTTAATAACGTGATACGTTATGCTAAGCATGATCAAGAGCCTTCGGGATAGGGACGCCGAACGGCTCTTCGGCCGCCAGCCGGTACGGAAGCTTGGGACGGGAGTTCAGAGAATGGCGCTGCGGAAACTCCGCATTCTGGATGCGGCGATGAGCTTGAACGATCTCCGGGTGCCGCCGGGCAACCGTTTGGAGCGGCTGCGGGGAGAACGCGCGGGACAGTACAGCATTCGAATCAACGATCAATGGCGCATCTGCTTTCGATGGGACGAGGGCGATGCCCACGACATGGAGATCGTCGATTACCACTCTAGGAGGGCGTGATGGCACCAAAGAAGTTGGCACCTGTCCACGTAGGAGAGATCTTGCTCGAGGAGTTCCTTGTTCCCATGGAAATGAGCCAGTATCGACTCGCCAAAGACATCAGTGTTCCTCCCCGTCGGATCAACGAGATCGTGCACGGCAAGCGTGGAATCTCGGCGGACACCGCCCTGCGTTTGGCTCGGTATTTCGAGACCTCGGAGAGGTTCTGGCTAAATTTGCAGGCGCAGTTCGATCTTGACGTCGAACGCGATCGCCTGGGCAATCGGCTCAACCAGGAAGTCGCTGTGCGGCGCGCCGGCTAGTTAACCAAATTCCTCGGTAGCGACCAGAAGAGCACGAGATCAGGGGCGTGATCAGGTTGCACAACCGGGTCGTTGGTTACACAGCTCGTCAAGAGGACACTATTCGAAGCCGACCTCGGTCGTCTGTTTGTGAACCTCAGGTAACGAGCGCGTCTATCCCCGGCACAAGAACGGTAACTCTGGCCCTCCGCGCTTCCGCGGCCAATCCAGTATCAAGTGTGCAGAGGGGAATACGTCGGGCTGCGGCCAGCACCAGATACACCGCGTCGTACACGGTGAGGTTCTCGACGAACTGGATAGTCCGGTCCACAAGCACGCGGCTGCTTACAACCAAGGGCCCCAGAGCAAGAAGATCGGCGACTCCGTCGACGAGATGTCGGCGCGTGAATCTCTTATCTGTGAGGAATCGCTTTCTCAGCGCGTTGGCCACCTCGAGCAAGCAGAGATCGGGCGTCCACAGTTCGACCCTCGACTCTGGATCGAAGAGAGGAGCAACATCGCCATGGGCCGGACCGGGAGCAAGGTACTCAACGAAGACGCTCGCATCGACTACAAGGCCTGCCTCAGCGATCTCGATCTTCCCTGACCAGCTTTGTGGCGCCGCGGGACATGACCCCCGCTGACCTTCGACGTGCTGCTACTCGCCGAGCCACTCCCGCCCGATCGACGAGTGAGTCGGCAAGGGCTCTTCTAAGAATGGCTACCGCCTGCGCCGACAGAGACCTGCCCTCTCTGTCGGCGGTTGCCCTAAGGGCCTCGTAGAGGTCATCGGGGATGTTCCGAACCTGCAGTGATGGCATGATCCAGAATGGTATCGTTTTGATATCACAATATCAAGCCGGACTGCTCTGGGCCGCCGTCCAAGTTTCGTCCCATACACGCACCGGTGGTCCGAGTCCGCGTCTCGGATCGACAGCGTGGGCCGGTTGGCGCTGTGGGCGACGATTCTTGGACGCGTCGACTGGGCAGGGTGGAGGACCCGGGCATACGACTCGAAGGCGTCCGGAACGAGCGCTCCCACGCTGGCGAAAGGGCACCGCAGGAGACGCTCTTCGACCCAGCTTGTGCCGGAAAGCTCGGTCATTAGCGAGCCCTGGCGGGAAGCTGAGAGCGACGGGCGGCGCCTTCGAGGGATCGGCACTTCTGGGAGCAGTCGACCTGCTCGACGACCTCTACGGGAAGATGATCCCGACGATTGACCAAGGTGGGATTATGTGCTACATGTAGCACATGCGCTCGATTGGGATCAGGGAACTTCGCCAAAGGGCAAGCGAATACCTGCGATTGGTCGCTTCCGGCGAGACGGTTGAGGTTACCGACCGCGGTCGACCGATCGCCATGTTGGTACCGATATCTGATCGGGACCCGCTCGAGCGCCTCGAAGCATCCGGACGGATGAGCCGAGGCCAAGGCGACCTCCTCGAACTCGGTGATCCACTGTCGCCCGAAGCTGGGGTGCCCCTGCCAAGCGAGAGTCTGGCCGGGATGAGAGCCGATGAGAGGTGAGCGCGCCGCATATCTCGACTCTTCTGCTCTCGTCAAACTGGTCATCGCCGAAACAGAGTCGGTCGAGTTGCGCCGATTCCTTCGCGGTCATCCGGTACGCGTATCTTGCGGTCTGGCCCGGGTCGAGGTGCCTCGGGCGGTGAGACGGCATGGAGCTAAAGCTGTGTCCCGAGCTCGTCGGCTGCTCGCCACCATCAACCTCTTGACTCTCGACGACGCCCTACTAGTTGCTGCAGCGGATCTAGATGCCACCGTCCTCCGAGCCCTTGACGCGATTCATCTCGCCGCCGCGTACGGTCTTGGAGATCGACTTGAGGCCCTGGTTACTTACGACGGGCGGATGGCCGAAGCCGCTGAGATTCTCGAGTTGCCAATCACGGCTCCCCGCTAGCCGTCCGGTGGAAACTAGGTCTTGATCGACCTCTAGCCCTAAGCCTTGCGCCACAGGAACACCCCCATCACGAACATCCAAAGCGAAAGCGTACTAGCGCGCGGGATCGCGGTTGAAGGCCGCGCGCGCCCACAGGTAGCCGGCCAGGGTGATGGCTGCACACCAGGCGGCGGCAATGATGGCGCTGTTGCCGATCGAGGTTCCCATGAGGAGTCCCCGAAGGGTTTCGATGACGGATGTGAACGGCTGGTACTCCGCGAACCAGCGCAGTCCGACCGGCATCGAGTCGGTGGGGACGAATCCGCTGCCGAGAAAGGGCAGGAGCATCAGGGGCATGGGGAGGTTGCTGGCGGCCTCGACGTTCTTGCTCGCCAGGCCTAGAGCGACCGTCAACCAGGTGAGCGCCAATGTGATCATTGCGAGGACACCGATTGCTGCGATCCACCACCCGATGAGATCGGCGGTCGGTCGGAACCCGATGAGCAGGGCCACGCCGATGACGACTGCCAGGCTGAGCCCCGTCTGGATCATGCTGCCGAGCACGTGTCCGGTCAGCACCGAAGGACGGAAGATCGCCATCGTGCGGAACCGGGCGATGATGCCTTCGGTCATGTCCATAGCGACCGATATCGCCGTTCCCTGGGCCACGCCGGCGACGGCCATGAGCAATATCCCAGGGGCGACGTAGTTGACGTATTCGGCGCGCCCTTCCGACGTGGAGCCGAGGCCTGCCCCCAATGTGCCGCCGAAGACATAGACGAACATCAGCAGGAAGATGACCGGTATGCCGACGAGCATGAGCGTCAAGGACGGATACCGTTGCATGTGTCGGAGGTTGCGCCGAAGCATCGTCGTCGAATCGCTCACGGCGTACGCAAGTGTGTTCATCGTACGGATTCCTTTTCGTTGTCGGGTTGGCCGGTAAGGGAGAGGAAGACGTCGTCGAGATCGGGCGTGTGGACGGAAAGGCTGCCGACTTCGATCGCGGTACTGTCGAGCTGATCGAGTAGCGCACGCAGTGACCGGACGCCTCCATCGCTTGGGATCTCCAGGGTGAGCGAGTCGTCGTCTCGGGTGGACTCACCGAACACGCGCGCCGCCGCTTCGAGTCCTTGCGGGTCGTTGAACCGTAAGCGGATGTGGCCACCGGGGAGGAGGCGTTTGAGCTCGTCGGGCGTGCCCCGGGCGATTAACCTCCCGTGGTTCAGCACTGCGATCTGGTCGGCGAGTTGATCCGCCTCCTCCAGGTAATGCGTCGTGAGGAAGATCGTGACCCCACCGGCAACGAGTTCGCGGATGATCTGCCACATGGTGCGACGGCTGCGTGGGTCGAGACCGGTAGTCGGCTCGTCGAGGAAGATGATGCGCGAGTCGCCAACCAGGGTCATTGCGAGGTCGAGCCGGCGACGCATACCGCCGGAATAGGTTCCGGCTGGCTTCTTACTCACTTCGACGAGGTCGAACTGGTCGAGCAGTTGGGAAGTCCGCCGTCTACCTTCGGTTCTTTCCAAATGGCGCAGGTCGGCCATGAGGGTCAAGTTCTCTTCGCCGGTGAGGAGGTTGTCCACTGCGGAGAACTGGCCGGTGACACCGATCGCGTCGCGCACTGCGTCGGGGTCACGTCCCAAGTCGTGGCCGGCCACGCAGACATCGCCGCCGTCGGCGCCGATCAGGGTGGACAGGATCTGGACGGTCGTGGTCTTGCCTGCGCCGTTGGGACCGAGCAGCGCGAAGATCGTTCCCTCGGCAACGTTAAGGTCGATGCCGTCGAGCACCACCTTCTCGCCGAAGGATTTGCGCAGGCCCGTAGCCTTCAACGCCGATCGCACTGTGGCGGTGGTCATGCCTCCTCCTTCCCGGTGGCGGGCGAAAAGAGCGGCCGACGTTGACATCGCCGAAGGAACTTTGCGCGGGCACCTCAACGGTGTCCTCGCCCGGTTCGGGACGCCCGACAGCGCCCAGGTCGTTCCGCACGTTGCCGAATTTCGTGTTGAGATCCAGCCAGGCGGCGACGCCGTCAAGGATTCCGATCTCGATCTTGCCGAATGCGGTTTCGGCGAGAATGTCACCATGCGCCACCTCGCCGAGGCGGACGTCACCGTTAGCGGTTTTGGCCGAAACCGACGCGTGCGACCGGTCGAGAACGATCTTGCCGTTGGCTGCTTTCACCCGCAGGTTCCCGCCCACGTTGCCAATCCACGTGTCGCCGTTGGAGTTCTTGATAAGGGCGGTGCCGTCGATGCTGCCAACCTGCACGGCACCGGAGCCCGTCGTGATTTCTGTTTGGCCGGCGGCCCGGCCTACTGCAATGTCACCGGCACCTGTCCTGAACTCCATTGCGCCCACCTCGTCGACGTGGACGTGTCCAGCGCCGGTCTTGTATCGGCATTCGCCAACTCGCCCCGTGCAGTGAAACGTCGCCACCGCGGCCTCAGCGCGCACATTGGACCCCGCGGGCAAGTCGATCTGCACATCGATCGACTCACTGCCCCCCCACGGGGTGTAAGAGCGCCACCCCTTTGGTGCCTTGATAAGCAGCCTGCCGCCCGCGTACTCCACACGAGTTTGCTCGGCGGCGCTCACGTCGGCGTTCTTGTTGGGATCGCTCGGGCGCACCTCAACGTCGGTATTGGTGCGGTCGCTTGCCGCGATCCGGATGTCACCGACGCCAATTTCCACTGTGACCGAGATGGGTTCTCGAGTCTCGAAGGTAGGCATGACACTCCTCTTGGTGGGTTGACGGCCGATCTTGCTGTTTGGAGTTCTGGTGCGAGGCACTTTTCGTCTGCGCCCGGCTAACGCGCCCAGCCTGTGTAGCGCTGGGCGCCTTGTTGAGCGCGTCGCTTGCGATGGCGAGGCAGGTCGGCTCGTTCCAGTGCGGCGGCGGCTGCCCGCACGAGCCATGAATTGATCGATAGGCCATCGTTTGCCGCCGCGTGTTCGATCCGGGCCTTGAGGTGATCGGGCATGCGAAGGTTGATCCGCGTCATCGCGCCCGCTTCCCCCTCGGCAGAAGCGCCCAGTGCCGCGGCCGCCCCCTCCCAGCCGTTCCACGCCCCGTCATCGCCATCTTCGGGCAGGTCCTCGCGGGACGAATCGACGGGTCGGGGGGTAACCACGAACTCGGGGAGCGCCGACAGGCCGGCTGGCTCCGTTCGGGACTCGTTCCTGGTGGTAGGGGACGTACGTGCGGCGCGTGATTATCTCGTCGGACAAGGTGTGGATGTCGGTGAGGTCCAGGTGTTCGACTCAGGAGAGTATCGACCTGCCCGTCAGGGAGAGTCACTCGATATGGTCGGGTGTGCTTTCTTCAATGATCCAGACGGAAACAGTTGGTGTGTTCAGCAGATCCCTCCGCCTGATTGAGTAAGGAGCCTGAATATAGCTTCGCCATGTCTCAGCGCTGGTTCGAGCGCGAGCGTTTAGGAACTAGCGGAACGTGTGGGCGCGACGCTGCGGCTGGGGGCGGGCGCTGACGTGGACTTCGATCACAACCCGCTATCGGACGGGGATGTAGTCGAGATCGGCAACCGTCGGATCCGGGTGATCCACACCCCCGGCCACACAACCGAGCACGTTTGTCTCCTCGTCGATGACTGGTTCGCGCTCACCGGCGACACGTTGTTCGTAGGGGACGTGGGCCGCGTCGATCTCGCTCTTCACGACGTCGATGACGATGAGCTTCGGATCCGTGCAAAGCGACTGTACGGGTCGCTACATAGGCTCCTCCGGCTTTCCGCCGAGACCGAGGTCTACCCAGGCCACTACGCGGGCTCGTCCTGCGGACGGGGGATGGATGGCAAGACGATCTCGACCATCGGTCGTGAGAAACGTACCAACCGAGCTCTAAGCCTCGACCTGGAGGACTTCATCGACTTCCAGCTGGCCGAGGTCCCACCCCTGCCGGCTGATTTCGACCACATCAAGCGAACCAACCTAGGTTTCAGCGATGCGCCAGTCGGAACGGAAGCCCGGTACGGACGAGGAGGTGATGGACGAGGCGCTGACAACCTAGTCGAGTAACATCGTCGACTAACATCACTGTTTGCGCAGAGTCAGGGAGGGAGGAGGACCATGCAATTGAACGGCATAGACGTAGAAGGATTGAAGAGCTACGTAGAGAGTCTCCGGGACGATCCTTCGAAGGCGGACCGTGATCCCGTCGTTGTGGCACATTGGGAAGGAGACTCGCGCTCACGGATCGAGATGGATGGGGGGAAGAGCCTCTACGTGGGAGGAGACGACCAGTTCAGTGC
>JACDDL010000128.1 GCA_013817045.1 Actinomycetota bacterium
GCGGTACCCGGCGGGCGATCTCCGGGTCCGTCTCCAGCTTCGATGAGTCCAACATCCCTGTGCTCCAGTTCTCGCCCTCAGGCTCATTAATCCAACGGGGGGAAGCTGTCTCACGTGACGTTGACAGAGAGGGCTTGTCGAGGGCTCGTTCCGCGAACTCCACACGGGCCAGCCTTTGGTGAGCGCGGTATTGGGCGAGCTCTTTACTCGAGGGTACGAGCTGTTAGACATCGACGTAAGCGTCGAAGATCGAATGGGTCCGGTTCAGGCGGACATGTTTCTCCGGCGGAGCCGACGCCCGTCTGACGAGTAGTGGCTACCTCGGGCAACCGCTTCGCGGTACGCATCGGCGAGCTGCGGGCCGACTGTCGACCAGTCGTACCGGCGAGCGAAGCGTCGCCCGCGGTAAGCGAGCTGGCTTTGCAGGCCCGAGTCGCGCAGCAAACGAACCGTCTCGTTCGCGAAGGCTGTGGGGGTCCTAGGCGCGACTAGGCCGGCTTCCGCCGTCTCAATATCGGCTGCCAGGTTGACCTCTGGAGAGACGATCACGGGCACGCCCGCGGCCATGGCCTCAATGACCGCACTTCCGAAGTTCTCGGTGTGGCTAGGCAGCACCCAAGCTGCGGCCGCGGCAAGCGCGCTCAATCGGTCCGGGCCGTGAAGTGGACCGATGAATGTGACCCCGTCCGACACGCCCAGCCGGCGCGCCTGCATCTCCAGCGCTGGCTGGAGACCCTCATCGTCGGGCCCGACGATGAGGAGGCGTGCGTCGGTGACCTCTCGGACGGCCACGGCGAACGACTCGAGGAGCGTATCAAGACCCTTCTTGAAGTTAATGCGCCCCAGGTAGAGCACGACTGGCCCTTCGTGTCCTGCGAGGAATCGCCGTCGGAACTCCCTTCCGCCGTGCGCACCCTCAAAGTGCCTCGTGTCGAGGCCGTTGGGCACGGTCACCAGAGGTAGATCCGGTAGGATTTCAGACACGGTGACGCCCTCAGCCTCGGTGGCCACGTGAACGCCGGATGCGCACCGGAGCATCTCATTCTGCCATGCCCAAGCAGTTAACTGCTTCCTGAACCGCCCGCGTTCGCGAAGGTACGGATCCAACGCGCCGTGGATACTTACGATGTACGGCGTCGACGTCCTGCGGCAGTAGCGCCAGGCGGCGTATTGCGGGAAGAGGAAGAGGGAGTGGATCCGCACGAGGTCGAACCCTTGCTCGCGACGGAGTGCACGTTGGATTCCCGGGGCAAAAGCCAAGCGGTAGGGACGTCGCGTGCGGAACAGCCGGATGGACCCAGCAGAGGCTCCGTGTCGCTCTAGCTAACGCCGCTCTGGCCGTTCAGTCAGAAGGGGCCGGGTCTGAGGTCTTGGAGCCCGGCGACCAGTACGCCCAAGAAGGATGCTTGCCAGTAGCGCGACGATGTACCACACCGCCATTATGTGTGCCCACCGGTTGGATCTGCGCATCAAGCCACCCTATACCCGGAGGTTGTTTCGGCGAGAACCATGAGCCCGAAACCGGCCGCTACCTTCGCCGCCGCGGCTTCGTTGAAGTGCATCAGCGCACGCACCGGTAGCCATTTCAGCTTGCGGACCGTCGTGTCGAGCTTGTCGTGCATGAAGATCCCGCGGGTGAAGTTCATGTGCGCCGGCTGCCAGCCCGTGTCGCGCAGCGTGGCGAGGGCTGTCTCACGACTGAAGTTGTGAATGTGTCCCAGCTTCTCGCGGTGGGTGATTAGGGTGCGTTTGTCGCGCAGGATCGTGTAGAGGCTCAGGTCGAGCGGGATGTGGAACATCCCTTGTGGGGCCTTCTGGTGCAGGTCGTGGAGGAACCCGTGGTAGTCGGGGACGTGCTCGAACACGTCGATTGCCATCACCAGGTCAAAGGTGCGGCTGTCGTCGCGGAAGTCACCGAGGACAACATCGACGCCAGGATCGACCATCGCGGCGGCTTGCGGGGACACCTCGTAGCCCGTCATTTCGACCCCGGGCAGTTGGGGGGCCATGGCGCGCATCACACCACCTGTTCCACAGCCGACATCGCAGATGCTTTTCGGTTTCGCCCCGGCGTCATGTAGGACGCGAACGATCTCGCGGGCCTTCCACGGCGCGTGGCTGTCATGCCAGTCGGGGTTGGAGGCTAGGTACGAGCCGTCGGTGTACCGCGTCGTCGCGTCTTGCATCGCGCGATTGTGCCACACCCAGAACGCCCCGCCGCTTGGCGCCCACACATTCGTCCTGAGAGGAGGTCCCTATGCCCTATCCGTCTGCTAAGACCTCTACCCGTCGGAGGATCTCCTTCCAGCGATCACCAACATCCCGGACGAGGAAATCTTCACGCTCGAGTGGGTGTGCTCCGTCCGTGACGTTGGTCGGCTGATCCGTGCGCGAACCAGGGACTCCCAGAACAGTGAGATGGGGGACGTCTACTGACGAGACCCGTCCTTGGGGCGATTCGGTGGAGGACATCATCAAGGTGGCGGCCTGGGATGTCGCCGCCGCTGTCGGTGACCCGGTGCCCAACGCGCCTGTTCCCGATGGTCCGCTCTGTGGTCGCCCTTCGCGCGGCGATGCAGTTGGATCTGTCCTACTTCCCGGAGCAGGTCGACAACGGCCAGTCCCCCTACGAGCACCTGCGGGACCTCTACATGACGACGCTGATGGCGTTGCAGGAGCGGATCAAGAACAAACGACGCCCTTGGTGCCCGCGCCTACACGGTGGCGGTCACGTCCCCCACGCTTGCCGCTGTGAATGGCACCTACTCGGTCGAAGATGACGCATGAAGGTCGAGGTCACCGAGCACGGGGCTGACGAGGCCGCTAACTGTAGTTCCTGACTGCCTTTGTCATCCGGGCCTCGCTGGAGGCTGGAGCTGTTGAGACAACCAGCTCCCAGGAGGCCCAGATGGAAGTTCACGCTAGCTAGCTCTGTGAGAGAGATGCGCTCGGCACTCGAGGCGGAGGCTGCTCGCCCCATGTCGGTGGCGATCACCGTTGTCTCGATTCCCTCGCGCCGAAGTGGCCTTATGGCTGCGAGCAGACCCGTAGCCGGCCCTCCCGTCCGTGGGGCGATCGACGGGATGACGCTCATGGCCTTCACAGCTCGGCGTGAGACGGATGAGTGAGGACCGACATCAGCGCGAGGTGAACCCCGCCCCGCCCAGCGCTACCGGGCTGGACGCCGAGGACCCGAAGCGCGGGCACCGGCGCCGGCGCGGCCACAGAGTTCGGCACGACAAGACTGTACCTCAGGGGAGGTACGAATCGAGCAGCCGAATCAGTCTCCGCGCCCCAGCAACTAAGTCAAACTCCTGCTCGACCTTGGTCCGTGCAGCGACCCGAATTGCCTCGATCTCCGCGGGATGGGTTGGACGGACTATGCGCTCCACGACCGCGGTGAGAGCAGCCGAATCGCCAGGAGGGACCAAGAACCCCGTTGCCTCGGATTCGACGAGCTCGCGGATACCTCCAACGGGTGAGGTCACTACTGGTACGCCCAATGCCATTGCTTCCATGAGAGCAACCGGGATCCCATCCGAACCGCCGCGCTCATCTTCCTCGCAAGGCAACACGAAACCGTCCGCGTCTCGGAGGAGCGTCAGGATCGCGTCGTGGGCCAGCGCACCGACGAACGACAGGCGTGGGGTAAGCCCGCGGCGATTAGCGGCCTCAATCAGAGGCCGTTGCAACGGACCGTCCCCAACGACGGTCCATCGCAACGCGCCGTCAGCACGCATCAGGGCGTCAGCGGATTCGATGATCGTCCAATGTCCCTTCGTCGCCACCAGTCGTCCGACAGTGACGAGATGGGGTTGCGGGTTGCTCTTCCGTGAGACGGGGAAGTGCAGTGCAGAGGTGTCAACCCCGCAATGGACGATCGCGGTAGGAGCGCTCATCGTTGGCAGGCGGCGCCTCAGGCTGTCATGCACGCTCCGGCTCGCGCACGCCACGGCCGCAGCGGTGGCCAAGCGTCTCTCCAGCAGGGCCGGCTCCGCAGGCGAGTAGGCATCGCCGGCGTGAGCGGTGACCGACCAGTCACAGTCAAGCCGCGCCGCCATGAGCATGGCGACGTCGGCCGAGCGCCCGAGGAAGTGCGCATGGATGTGAGCTAATCCTTCGTTTCGAAGCTGCCGGAGAGCGTGTGTGGCGTGCAGGTGGGCGAGAACCAAGCGCTTGCTCTCCCGGAGGCTCAAGCGACGCTCCCCCGCTCGCCAGGGCAACGCGAGCAGGTGGGGCGTGCCGATCAGGGCCGCCCATGCCAACTGGCGCCGCGACGGCGGCGCACAGAGGAGCTCCAGGCTTGCTGCGGGACGCGGTGCCGAGCCACGCTTGAGCGCGTACCCGACCACTGGGATCCCGAGCCGCTCGACCTCAGCCGCCTCGGTGGCCACGAACGTCTGCGAGACGGACGGATGTTCGTGCATGATGTAGAGGAGACGTCGCGGCGCTTGGTCCGACCACGGGTCCCGACTGCGCCGACCCTCCGCCGGTCTCCGCCTGAGTACAGCGGTTGCCCTGCTGTTGGGATTCCTCGGCGACCGGTTCACCGGCCGGAGAGTATCCGCCCCCTCCGCCGCAAATGCGTCGACGGCCGCTCACGGGTCGCGGCCGCCTCGCGACCGTTAGGTTGACCGGACCTTGCGAGGGCGGTGGTCTCCCCAGCGAATACTGACCCGCCGCGCGCGCCAGGTGGTTGAGAGTCTTGGCGCGGGGGTGGGCGTGCAGGTCGCGCTCTTCGGCTCGGGGATCATTTTGGCCAGATCGCTAGGCCCTGCGGGTCGCGGAGACCTGGCGGTCGCCCTGATCCTCCCCAGCGTCGCCCTTCAGCTGGCGTGCTTCGGACTCCCTTCCGCCGCCACCTACTACGTCGCCCGCAACAAGGGTGCCGCGCGGGCGATCGCTCGTCAGCTCGCGCCCGTGGCCGCGCTCCAGGCACTCCTTGCCCTTGGCCTGTTGGTTGGGCTTACGGAGGTCTTCCTGGGCGGGAAGGCGGAATCGACGCAGACCATCGGAATGCTCACGCTCGCAGGCGTTCCACCGCTTGCTGTCCACCTTTACGGGCTCCACCTTCTCCAGGGACTCGGAGATCTGAGATGGTTCAACGCCTTCCGGATCACGATCCCCGCAACGTTCGTGATCGGCCTGGCGATCGGGCTGCTGTCGGGGCTGACCGTGGTCAGCTGCACGCTGATTTGGCTCGCCAGCGTGGTTACCGTGTCGGGGGCGCTGGTAGTGAGCCTCGTCTTCCGCGTGCGGGTCGCCGAGCGACGAGCACACGCTAACCTCGAGGGCCGCGTACCCACTCGAAGACAGATGGTCCGTTTCGGAGCTACGGGCTTTCTGGCCCAGGTGTCGCCCGTGGAGACATTCCGCATTGACACGCTGGTCGTCGCTGGGCTGTTCTCCTCGGAGGTCGTCGGCTACTACGCCGTCGCGCTCAGCATCAGCAACGTCCCTCGCTTCCTCGCCGACGGGATCGTCGCGGTTGCCTACCCGCAGATCTCGGCCCAGGATGCGAACGCCGCGCGGGCGTCTACGCGGCGCTACATGCTCGCGGCGATCGTGGCGTGCGGGGGCGCGACAGCGGCTCTGGCCCTCGCGGCGCCGTACATCATTCCGCTTCTCTTCGGTCGGGCCTTCTCGCCAGCGGTCGCGCTGGGGGTTGCCCTCGTTATCGGTGCCGGTTTGATCAGCATCAGGAGGACGGGCAGTGACTGTCTGCGTGCGCAGGGGCGGGCTGGCCTCGCCACGCGGATCGAGGTCGTCGCGCTCGTGGTGCTGGCTGCGGGATTCCTGGTCTTCGCGCCCTCGGGTCAGGGCTTGGGCGTCGCCTACGCGCTGATCGCGTCGGCGGCGGTGGGGCTGTCGCTTACGCTGCTGGCTCTGCGCACGACGACGCGAGACGACTCCGCCGCCGACACGTGACTCGTCACCCCTCGGCCGAGTAAGCTCGGGGTGTCACGCAAGCGACCCCACGCGCGCACGGTGGAGGCGAGTCCGGAGCCCAGGCTGAGCACCGACAGTAGCATTCTACCGAAGAGAGGCGCGGCGCCGGCTCGTCGGGCCGAGGTCTTCGCGAGCGGTCGCAGTGGGGGTACGCGATGGAAACCCGGTGCTCGCGCTGGGATCGTCGCCGTCGCGATTCTGCTCGGGCTCGCCACGAGCCGCCTCGATCTCATTCCACTGCTGGTCGGCGTGGCCACTTTGCTGCCGCTCGCGTCGCACGTACGGTGGGTCGGCCTGCGCCGCGCGATCACCGAACCGAGCGTGGTCACCATCATCGTCTTCTTCTACCTGTCTGTGTTCCCTCAGCGCGGATTGGCCATCACCCTCAATGACTTCGCCGACGTGCGATTCGCTCTCACCGCGGCCGATGCAGACTTGGCATGGGCGCTCCTGCTCGCGAGCCTCGGGACGACGGCCTTGGTCGAGGCCTTCCACTTCGTGGAGACCCGTGGAGGCACCCGCGCGTTCGAGGAGCCCGCTCGCCGCAGCGGGACACGGTTCGGCGTAGTGCCGCTCGCGATCCTGCTCGGTGCTCTCACATTGCTGGCGCTCGTTGCGCTCCTCCTGGAGAACGGAGGCTTGGCGGGTGCCCAGTCCGCCTTCCTCAGCCACAGCAAGTCTGATGCGCTCGAGGCACGATCGTTTGCCTTGAGTCTTTGGTCGACGGCTGCGGTACCGGCCGTATGGTGCGCTACCTACGCGGCGCTGGCAGCTCGGAAGAGGACCGTCCGCGTGTCGTTCATGATCGTCGCTGTCGTGATCGTCCTCGCGATGGTGATCGTCTTCGGAAGCCGTCTCGATGCCCTGCTCGCCCTCGCGGGTGCCTGGGTCGTGCTCCACTACAACCGCCGGACGGTTCCGGTCTGGGCCGTCCTGGCCTCGGCGGCCCTGATCGTTCTCATAAGCGTTCCGATCGTCAGCCAGCGAGACGGCGGACAGGTGACCGGTCTCTCGGCTTACGAGAAGTACAGCCGGATCGCCTCGTACGGCGTGCTCGATGCCTCGTTGGCGGTTCAGGAGTCCCCCGGCGACCTTCGACGCAAATTGACCGACCGCGATCGGTGGCTGGCCCTGCCGCTGTACCTAGTGCCGTCCTCGCTCTGGCCCGGCAAACCGTCGATCGATACCGTCCGTATGGACGTCTTGGTCGCCCAGAGCATCGGCACCACCAACCAGCAGGACACGGGCTTTCCCACCAGCTACGTGACCGAGTTGTGGCTCTACGGTGGCTGGCCGGCCGTCCTGCTTGCCTCGATCGGTCTAGGGGCTCTGCTCGGCGCGCTACATCGAACGCTTGTCGGGCCCCACTCAACACGCGCCAAGCCCGCCGCCCTGCTTTGGTACTGTGTCGTTGTCTTGGCAGGCTTCTCCTACTACAAGGATGGGGACCTGCTGATGACCGCCGTGGGCAGCGGCCGAACGGCGATCTATCTTGGTGGCGCCATGCTCATCACCGGTGCGTGGACGCCGTTTGCGGACCGGGGTGCTGAGCGTCGCCAGCTCGCGCGCGCTGCGGTCTGAGTCCTCGCCGACACTCGGCGCACCCGCGTCGTGACTCCGGCGAAACGGCACAATGAGCTTCCACGAGTACGTTGATCATCCCGACAGACGGGTCGCGTTCGAGGCGGCGGTGGGCGCGATGATCGCGAGAGCTGGCGCTCGCTTTCTCCGGAGACGGATCCCGCCGAGCTATCCGGAGCTGGCCGCCCTCGCCCCACGCGGCGTCCACACAGACGCCGTGAGCCTCCTGACCGGCGCAGCGCCGTGGGCGTCGATGCTCTCCTCGGAGCAGCTGGAGCAGTTCGGCGACGAGCACGAGCGCCTTGCGGTCGAGCTCGACCGACGACATCGAGAGCGCGCGCTGGCCTTCCCTGAGCGGTGGGCCGTCGAGAGCGGTACCTCGTTTCTCCTCTATACGCTCACGCGCGTCCTTCGCCCGAGGCGGGTGATCGAGCTCGGCGTCGGTAACGGGGCCTCTTCGTACTACCTCCTGCGGGCCCTGGAGGAGAACGGCGAGGGGACGCTCGTGAGCCTCGACATCGCGTCACAGGCGGGCGGACTCCTCGCGGACCGCGAGCGCGCCGGCTGGGACTTCCGCGTGATCGATCGAAAGCGGAGTACGCACGACCTCCTCCGCCATTTGGCCGACCTTCCGCCGAGCGGCTTGTGCTTCCACGATGCGGGCCACAAGTACATCGCTCAGCACTTCGACTACACACAGCTCTGGGGGCATCTCGAGCGCGGCGGAGCGTTCGTCAGCGACGACATCGACGCGTCTTACGCCTTCATCGATTTCTGTCGTCAGTACGGACAGACGCCGGAGGTCCTGATC
>JACDDL010000129.1 GCA_013817045.1 Actinomycetota bacterium
GATCCACAACGGCAACTTTCATCCGATGATGATGGCTCTCTCGTTCGATGCCCTCCGTCCCGCGCTCGCCCATATCGGTCAACTGAGCGAGCGGCGGATGAGCCATCTTTGGGACGCAATTTTTGCAAGTTCGAACGGCGCTCCAGATGGCCCACCGGGAGACCTTTTTGGTCTGTCTCTTAGGTACTCCGCTGCCCAGGTGTTTGCCGAGCTCAAGCAACTTGCCTCGCCCGCTACCCTCGACTGCCCGCCCTTGGACATCGGCGTTGAAGACCACGCGACAAGCGCACCGTTGACTGTGTCCAAGACCGAGCTCGCCCTCGATCTACTCGAGGACATTCTGGCGATCGAGTTTCTCATGGCGCGAGATGTCCTGCACGTGGCACAATCGGTTCGGCGTCTAGGGGAGGGAACCCGTGCAGCACTCGAGGTGATAGATGGGGTTCTCGGCCAACTTCCGGCATCTCGATCGGCTGCGGATGCCCATGCGGCACTGCGGCAGATGCCGCGGAGATTCCTCTTCGAGCAGCAAGAGTAGTCACACCCGGCCCTCTATCTCGGGAGCGGCTGAGCGGTTGAGAGGTTGAGCGGCTAGCATTAGGAGCGTCATGGGTGAACCGGTCTGCTGGATGGACATGCTGTGCCCCTTCTGTGGGCTTCTGATCGAACGGAGGGAGGCTGTCTCTTGTCCCCACTGCGGGGCGCAGAGGCCGGAGCCGGACGCCGGCCGTCCGGAGCCTGACATCGGCGAAGCCCCCGTATGACCCCTGCTGGATGAACCAACGACTGCTTCACTGGTTCGCCTGGTGGGTCGCTCTCGTGCTCTTGTGGCAGCTCTTCGTAAACACCTTTGCAACGCCGGAGGTGTTAGCCGGTCTGGTGGCTGCCGCTATTGCCGCCACTGCAGCCGAGATCGTGCGGGGACAGGGCTTGGTCCACTTTCGACCCGAGCTGCGGTGGTTACTTCGCGCCCGCAAACTTCCACTTGCGGTGGTCGTTGACTGCCGGATCGTCATGGGAGCAGTTTGGCGGCGATTGGCCCGGCGAGAGCCCGTCAGGGGAACTTTCACCGCCTTCCCTTTCTCCTGTGGAGGCGACGATGCAGAAGCGGCGGCTCGGCGCGCCCTCTATGTGATGGCGATCTCCTTGACCCCGAATACATTCGTCATCGGTATCGACCGAGAGAACGACGTAATGCTTGTCCATCAACTGGTCTCCACCAATCCGGCCACGGCCTCCGACCTGGTATGAGCCCGGCATGAACATCTGGCTGATCGCAGCTACGGTTCTTCTTTTGGGCCTGATTCCTTGTGGGATCGTTTGTTTCAGGGGAGCGCCGATGCAGCGACTGGTAGCCCTCGAGATGGCGGGCACCCTCGATGTAATGGTCCTGCTTCTTCTTGCCCAAGGGTTCGACCAGCCTGCGTTCTATGACCTCGCCCTTGTACTGGCGCTGCTGTCGTTCGCAGGAGGACTTGTCTTCGTTCGTTTTCTGGAGCGCTGGGTGTGACAATCCAGGAGATTGGAGTCGCTGCTCTCTTGTTCGCGGGGGTGGGCATTGCGCTTGTTTGCTGTGTCGGCATCTGGGTCATGCCGGACACCTATGACCAGTTGCACTTTGCCGGACCGGCGACAACCGTTGCACCGGTCGCAATAACGGGGGCGGTCATACTCGAGGAATCGCTCTCGCAGGCCGGAGTAAAGGCCGTGCTGGTGGCGGTGGTGATGGGTGTGACCGGTCCTGCGTTGACACATGCGACCGGGCGTGCGGCACGGATTCGAGAGCACGGCCACTTCGCAGCGCTGCCCGAAGAGATGCCGGCCGAGGCTGCGCCGGCGGACCCGCCTGCGAGATGATCGGGAGGGAAATGTGATGGAATTACTTCACGGACTGGTGTTGGTCTTCGTTGCCGTAGGGGGAACGGCCGTCGTCCTCACCCGGGATCCACTTGCGCAGTCGATGGTGGTGAGCTTCTACGGGATGCTGTTGGGAATCCTCTTTTTTGTGTTTCAAGCCCCCGATGTCGCGCTCTCTCAGCTTGTGGTCGGGGCGGTTGCACTCCCGATGATGATCCTGCTTGCTCTTGCAAAAGCCAAGGCAGAGAAACAATGAGCTTCAATTCCCGCCGCAACCTATTCTTTCTTGGGATGCTGGGCTTCGGCGTGCTCTACTTGTGGGGATTGAAGGGCCTTCCGGATTTTGGTCGGTACGAAGGCGTCTACGGAATAACCCTCAACAAGGTGGCCGTCGCGCAGACGCATGCGACCAATCTGGTCGCCGCAGTCACCTTCGATTACCGGGGCTTCGATACGCTCGGCGAGGAGTTCATCCTTTTTGCCGCCGTGGTCGGCGTCGCGATTTTGTTGCGGGCGCAACGCGACGAAGCGGCCACCGCTGATGAGGAGGCTGAAGAGAGCAAAGATGAAAGCCGCAGCGCGCCGCACACCAGCGACGCCGTAAGGGTGTTGGGGCTCGCGCTGATCGGGCCCACCGTGCTGTTTGGCCTCTATGTCGTGGCGCATGGACACCTCACCCCCGGCGGAGGGTTTTCGGGGGGTGTGGTGCTGGCCACCGCAGCCCTGCTGGTCTATTTGACAGGAGAGTACGTCGCCCTGAGAAGGGTCAGTCCTGAAAGCTTGACCGAACTGGCGGAGTCGGTCGGAGCCGGAGGCTACGCCGCCGTTGGATTCCTGGGCCTTTTGGCAGGTCAGGCATTTCTCACCAATGTGCTTCCCTTGGGGACGACCGGGCAACTGAATTCGTCGGGCACCATCCTTCTTATCAATCTGGCCGTGAGCGTCGAGGTTGCGGGCGGTTTCAGCCTTATCCTCGCGGAGTTCTTGGAGCAAACCCTCCTCGTCCGGGAACGGAAGCACGGTTGAGCTATCTTCCCTTCGCAGTCGCGGCGTGGCTCTTCGCGGTTGGACTTTACGGAATCGTCACGAGTCGCCACCTCATTCACCTTGTGATCTGTCTTTCGGTGCTTCAGTCGTCGACGTACGTGCTTCTTCTCGCGATCGGGTATCGAACGGGGGCGAGCGCGCCGATCTTCGTTGAGATTCCTCCTGGGGCGCCGGTCGTGGACCCGGTGGTGCAGGCTCTCACTCTCACCAATTCTGTCGTCGCAGCCACGGTCAGTGCACTGTTGCTCGCGCTGGCGGTGCAAGTGCACAAGAAAGCCGGCACCTTTGATCCCGACGAGCTAGACATCCTTCACGGTTAGTGCACCTTTGCGTAAGTCCCGTCGCCCCAGAAGGACCCTGCATCGACGATGGCGGCGTTGCTTCGTCGCGCCCGTACCCTACGGGTACGCACGACTCCTCGCACCTTGCCCTCGCCGCGCAGTGCCGCCCTGGACGCTGGCGTTACTTCCGCGCAGGAGCAGCAATGATTCGTCGCGCAAGTAGAGCCTGAGTCGTGAGGGTGTTGCTGCCGCTCTCGGTGGCCGTACCCCTTGTGGCCGCGGCCCTGCTGTTGGCCGCACCGCAGTCATGGGTCAGGCGTGGCTTCGACGCGTTTGCCGTTGCTGCGGCCGGAAGTGTCATGGTGATCTGCAGCGTGCTGTTGGCCGGCTCCACCCGAGAGCCCATGGTCTATTGGTTCGGAGGTTGGCTTCCGGAAGGCGGCGTTGCACTCGGCCTGGTTTTGGTGGCAGAGCCTATTGCTCTCGCCCTGGCGACGCTGGCAGCTTTCCTGGTGACGGCATCGCTGGTCTATTCATGGCACTTCTTCGATACCACGGGGAACCTCTTTCACGTTCTCATGCTCGTGTTTCTTGGAGCGATGATCGGCTTCTGCCTCACCGGGGACTTCTTTAGCTTGTTTGTCTTCTTTGAGCTCATGAGTGTCGCTGCATTCTCCCTTGCCGGGTACAAAGTGGAGGAAGAAGGTTCTCTACAGGGGGCACTGAACTTCGCGGTCATCAACAGCATCGGCGCGTTCTTGGTCTTGAGCGGCATCGCACTTGTCTACGGAAGAACCGGAGCTCTCAACCTGGCGCAGATCGGCGAGTCTCTTGCCGGGGCTCCTGTCGACGGGCTGGTGATAACCGCTTTCGTGTTCCTGATTGCAGGCTACTTCGTCAAGGCTGCGGTCGTTCCCTTCCACTTCTGGCTTCCCGACACCTATGCGGCAGCCCCTACTCCGGTGTGCGTTCTGTTTGCAGGCATCTTCAACGTACTGGGCCTTTACGCTATAGCCCGGACTTACTGGACGATGTTCGACGGGGTGCTCGGAGCGGAACTCGTGAACCTCCGAACGATAATGGTGGGGGCGGGAGCCGTAACAGCGATCTTGGGGGCTCTCATGTGCTGGCCACAGCGGCACATCAAGCGGCTCCTGGGTTTCTCGACCGTGAGTCATGTGGGAATGTTCCTGATAGGACTTGGGCTGTTCTCCCCGGTTGCATTTGCGGGAACGATCGTCTATCTGATGACCGACGGACTCGTCAGGGGGTCCTTGTTCCTCTGCGCCGGCATTCTGCTGCACCGTCTCAGGAGCGTCGATGAGCTTGGCTGCGATGGCTTGGGGCGAAGCATCCCCTTTACCGGCATCCTGTTCCTGCTCGGCGGGCTCGGCCTTGCGGGGCTGCCGCCTTTCGGGACCTTTGTGGGCAGGGCGCTCATCGGGGAGGAGGCCGCGCGTCTCGGCTTTCCGTGGGTGACGTATCTGATGGTGGCCGTATCGGTGCTGACGGCGGCGCCGGTGCTGCGGGCGGGGGCGCGCGTCTTCTGGGGATTCGGCCCGGGAGCCGACTACAACCACCGTTCCGAGGCCGAGGGTGACGAGGAGGAGCCGGAAACGACCGAAGCACACGAAACCACCCCTCCGCTCATGTGGGTGACGGCCGCGGCCCTGTTGGGAGTGAGCTTGGTGGCGGGCCTGGTCCCAGATCTGCCGGTCAGGCTGGTGCCTGCCGCAGAACTCTTTCTCGACCGCGGCGCCTACGCAGACCTGGTTCTCAGAGGTGTGACGCCGCACAAGCTACCTCTGCCGCCCGGCGCGCCGCTCCTCGAAGGTGCGGTGACCGGGGTGATCGCCGCCCTCGCTGCCGTGGTGGCTGCGGCGATAGGGCTGTGGCATGCCAAGCTGCCGGCGTCGATCAGAGACAGCATCACCAGAAGCCTTGGGCCCGCATTCGGGGGTGTAAGGGCCCTTCACTCTGGGCATGTGGGGGACTACGTCGCCTGGCTCACCGTTGGTGTGGCCGTCCTCGGCGGGCTGCTGGCCGCCACCTTGGGATAGTCATTCAAGTTGCGTCGTTCCGGCGCGCCGACCCGTCCTGAAGGGCCGCAAGCCACACCCAGTAGATGAACAGGATCTGGAGGGGCAGCCGAGCCACCAATGTCACGGAACCCCCCGGGATTCCGGGATATCGATCCGGATGGATCGCCATGTGGACATTCGCCGGGTAGATGGCGATGAGCGTGGCCACCAGAAGCCATCCTGCAGCATGCCGGGTCCGTGCATGCATCGTGCCCAGCCCGCCGGCGATCTGGGCGATTCCCGAGAGGTAGACCAGCGCGAGTTGTGCCCCGAGAGCATCCGGAACAGCGGTTACGTACGTCTGAGGAATCACGAAGTGGTTGATCCCGAGCACAACCATTACCGGCCCTGCGAACACCTTGGCGATCCGGCGCATCACTCGCCGCCGAGAGATGCGATTCACCGCCCCGTTGGGACCGGCGTTGTCTTCCTTGCCTTCCAGGTCTCTTCCGAAGGCCAGCTACGCGCCCATTCGAGCGTGACGAAATCGTAGGTGGTCGTTCGGTCCGGCTCGGGGCGAAGCTCTACGAGGTCGGTTATCTCGAACCCGTTGCTCCGCAACAAGCGAATCCAGTCTCCGTAGCCGAGATGGAATTCCACCGAAGTGTCGTCCGGCCACTCGAACCGGTGCATGCCGAAGTAGTCTTTTTTCAGCAGACGGTTTGCGGGAAGCCCGCCCTCGTCGGGGACACACAACATCAACAATGTGCCGTTGACAAGAAAGATCAACTCACCTCCAGGACGGAGAAGGCGCGCTGCCTCCGGCACCCACCGGTACGGGTCACTCCAGATGCTGGCCCCGTACTCCGAGATGATCACGTCGAACGACCCGTCGGCCAACGGAACCGCCTCGGCCGCGGCGCTCACCAGAGGAAAGTCCAGGCCAAACTCCTTCTGGAGTCGGCGCGCATTGGCAAGCTGCTCCCAGGTTGGGTCCAGCCCGACGGGACGAGCCCCCCGGCGAGCAAGCCACGCCGACACATACCCCGTGCCGCAACCCAACTCGAGCGTGTCGCGCCCTGAGACCTCGGGCAACAGGTCTACCTGTGATTCCGGAATGCTCCAGATTCCCCAAGAGGGCTCTTTGCTGCCCCACCGGCTGCGTCCGGCGGCCTCGTATCCGGCGGCGTTGCGACCCCAGGCAGCCCTGTTCTGGTGGAGATAATCTGGTTCTCCCAAGCCCTTCTCAACCCTTCTCAACCCTTCTTGTTGATGTCGACGTTGGGGACTCCACCAATGTGAAGATCGATACCCAGCAGGACCAGGGGCCAGAGGAGAACGGCGAGAAGAGCCGAGATGACGGCAGAAATATCGTTGAGGTCGCCCAGGTAGTTGTTGTTGCTTGCAACGACGAGCCCAACCGCGAGATAGACGATGATGATGATCAGCTTGAGCATCGGACCTCCTTGGTGCTGCGCTCTAGATGGTGCGGCAGGCTAAACGGGTCGGGGGCCGCTTATGCACGTCCGCCGGACACTCTCGAAGCACTATAGGCGGGCCACACAGGAGAGACAAGAGTTTAGGGGCGGCTGCTGTCCGGCGATGCCACCCGGACAGTCCTGCGCCTTCCCCGTAGGCTGTCATCTCATGACGGAGATCTCCTTTGCCGGTCTGTTGATCGTGGGTGTCGTGGCGTTCTTGGCTCCGCTCCTCGCCGGTCTCGTGCCGCGGGTGTCGATCCCGTCGGTGGCGCTCGAGGTGTCTGCGGGCATCGTACTCGGACCCTTCGGCTTCGGAATAGTGCAGCCGGACGAGGCCATACATGTCATGGCGACACTCGGGTTGGCGTTTCTGCTGTTTCTCGCGGGGATGGAGATCGAGCTGGAGCAGCTGCGTGGGCGGCTACTGTGGTTTGCCGCTGCAGGATGGATGGTTTCGTTTGTTCTGGCGCTTGGGGCGACCTTCACGTTGCACGCGCTCGGCGTCATCATCAATCCGTTGCTCATAGCCATCATGCTGTCTGCCACGGCTCTCGGTTTGATCGTTCCGGTTCTCAAGGATGCGGGCGAATCGCACAGCTTCTTCGGTCAATTGGTCATTGCCGGCGCCTCCATTGCGGAGTTCAGCCCCATAGTCTTGGTTTCCTTGTTCTTCTCGGCGCAAGGTTCTTCGTTGACCACAAAGCTGGTCCTGTTCGCCGGGCTGGCAACCCTGATTCTGTTGGTGGCCGTCATCCTGTCCGCAGGATCGAAATCGAGACGGGTATCGAACGCGATGCTGTCACTTCAGGACACGAGTGCACAGATACGCGTTCGAGGCTCGATGCTCCTACTGCTTGGCGCCACCGTCGCAGCATCCGATTTTCGAGTCGATGCAATCCTTGGCGCCTTTCTGGCCGGAGTCGTATTGAGCGTGGTGGACCGGGATCTCGACGAGCAGTACGGGCATTTCCGAGCCAAGCTCGACGCCGTAGGGCACGGAGCCCTTGTCCCGGTCTTCTGGGTGACGACGGGGCTCAACTTCAACGTCGGCGCGTTGACCGAGAGCCACACCACGTTGCTCCGAGTGCCGCTGTTCCTGCTTCTTCTGCTCCTGGTCAGAGGCCTGCCCTCACTCGTCTATCGTCCCCTGCTGGGAGGGTGGAAAGTGATAGCGGCGGCAATGTTGCAGGCGACCTCACTGACCTTCATCGCCGTGACCACCGTGATCGGGCGTCAACTCGATCAACTTACGGAGGCGAACGCCTCGGCCTTGCTGGCCTCCGGCCTTCTTTCGGTTCTGCTGTTTCCCGCGCTCGGGCTCGCTGCACTCAAGCGCTGACAATGAGCCGGCTCCGGCCGGCAAACTGCAAGGCAAAGGCTCAGAACTCTGCCTCGAGTGTCTCACGAGCGCCCGTTCGAGACAGATGCACTTCTTTGATGTCGTGGAGTTCGACGGGCACGGCGCTTCCCCAGCTTCCCTTTCCATGCTCGACGCGCATCGTGCCGAGAGCCACCCGTCTCTCTCCATTCGTTTCGAGCTGGACCTTGAAGCGGCCTGAGAGCGCCGGCTGGGATACCACCACGAAGATCCACGACGGCGAGCCCTGATAGGAGAAAACGTACCCCCCCGTCTTTCCGCCGCGT
>JACDDL010000328.1 GCA_013817045.1 Actinomycetota bacterium
AGGCCCGAGCCTCCTGGCGAGCCTGTTGCGGCTGCGATGACAATCGAGTGGTTTCCGAGTCTGTCAGCTGGAACGCCCTGTTTCGCTGACTGCTTTGGACGACGTGTTCGCTCCCCTCGCCGCTCCGCAGTCTTTCGGCATGCGCCGCATGAACGATCGAAGGAGCAACCAGCATGACAGAGAATGATAATGCGTAGTCGCCCGTACCAGAGCTCGGGCTCCGATTTGGAGAGCCAAACGAGAGAACGGCTCGGGTGGGCAGAGTCAATACCGTGCAGCCGATTCGTATGATCGAGGACCGGAGCAGACAGTTCGCCGTTGGGTTTCACGGCTATGGCCTGTATGCTTCGATAAGCGCACGTAAGGGAAAGACGTTGAGGTTTCGAGACAAGAGCGCCGAAGGATACACGGGTGGCAGGTCGACCGGACGCGCTCTCTCTGGCGCGGAGGACGAACTGATACCCAATGTTGAGCATGTAGGGGCCGAGCGTGCGAGCATAACCTGCAGGGACAGACGGTCGGACTCGCCCTACGTGTCATCGATTATGCGTGGTAGAACCTTGCGCGACGATTCTCCTACCCGCCCCGCTGAGTACCACTGGCATATGGTCTTCGTAAGGAAGGATGGTGAGGTGCGGGTAGTGTTTGTCGGACCGTGGACGACGGCCGGGGTCGCACATTACACTGAAGGCGCCGAAATGCTCTGGATCAAGTTTAAGCTAGGCACTTTCATGCCCCACCTGCCCGCCGGGAGATTCCTCGATACAGAGACGGTGCTACCCGGTGCTTCGAGTCGATCCTTCTGGCTGAAGGGTTCCGCGTGGGAGCTCCCCAACCACGACAATGCGGAGACGTTCGTAGACAGGCTTGTGCACAACGGGGTGCTGGTTCGCCACCCGCTCGTGGACACCGTGTTGCGAGGCCGACCACAGTCGTTGTCACCCCGGGCGGTACGGCACCGCTTCCTGCGGGCCACCGGACTGTCCCAAAGCCCATTCGCCAGATCGAGCGCGCCCAACAGGCGGCGACCCTCCTGCAACGAGGCAACCCGATCTCCGACGCCGTCCACGAGGTCGGCTATTTCGATCAACCGCACCTGACCAGGTCGCTCAAGCAGTGGATCGGACTCACGCCCGCGCAGATCCTGCGGTCGAGCGCTCCAGGGTAGGTTGCCGTTTCGTACAAGAAGGCGGCCTTTGGCTGGGTTACTGTGCAGATGTCGTAACGGAAATCCACGCTCGAAGGAGAACCCAATGAATCAGAACCTCTGAGGATGCCGTTTCACCGCGCTATATCAGCTGTGTGGGAAAGGCCGGTCGTCCCGGTAGCCGGTGCGCTGCCGTTGATCGCGTGCGGTGAGCGGAATGAGCCGCCCACCACCCGACAGGAAGGATAGAGTATGTTGCTAGAGAACAAGAACGCCGTCATATACGGTGGGGGAGGGTCCATGGGCGGCGCGGTCGCCAGAGAGTTCTCCCGTGAGGGAGCGCGCGTCTTCCTCGTCGGTCGGACCCGCGAGAATCTCGAAGCGGTCGCCAACGGCATCAAAGCAGATGGTGGTACCGCCGAGGTGGCCGTGCTCGACGCCCTCGACGAGCGGGCCGTTGACGCGCACGCCGAGGCCTTGGTTTCACAGGCGGGCAGCATCGACGTGTCCTTCAATCTCATCACGCGTGGGGACGTGCAGGGGATACCGCTAATCGACATGACGAAGGACGATCTCTTGCGTGCCGTGGTTAACGGCCTCCGCAGCAACTTCATCACGGCGCGGGCTGCGGGGCGTTGCATGGTCGAGCAGGGATCCGGCGTCATCCTCGCCCTGGACAGCGGATCCGCTAACGGAAGCCCCATGATGGGCAGCACCGGCCCCGCCGACGCGGCGACCGACGCCTTCATTCGCAATCTGGCGGCCGAGATCGGGCCACAGGGCGTGCGCGTAGTGGGCATCTGGACAGCCGGACTCCCCGAGACGTTTTCGCGGGAGAAGCTCGCCGCGGTCGACAGCAAGTTCCAAGATGAGGCAGCCTTCCAAGGCCTGATCGAGAACCTGGATCGGATGCGGATGACGCGGCGCTCACCCCGGCTGGCCGAAGTCGCGGCCACGGCGGCATTCCTGGCCTCCGGGAAGGCCGGCGCCATCACCGGCACGTTCGTCAACGTCACCAGCGGGACGTTCCCTAGCTAGTTTCTGGTGCGAAACAGCCTCCGCGGGTCTAGCCACCAGACAGTTTTGGTAAAGAGTTCGGAAGTAAGCGGATGAACGGTCTTATCCCTTGGGCTAGACATCGATCCACCATGTTGTAGCCCAGCCTAAACAGGCTATGATCGCGTCGATCCGA
>JACDDL010000130.1 GCA_013817045.1 Actinomycetota bacterium
TGGAGAACGACCTTTCCACCGCAGCCCTGCGAGCTTACGTGAATCTGGGCGAGTTGCTCTTCCGGCGGGACCGTTACGAGGATTCGCTGACCCGGTACGAGGAGGGGCTGGCGCTCGCCCGCAGGGTAGGCAATCGCGTCTGGGAGGTGGCGTTGCTCTCGGAGATGATCTTTCCGCTCTTCGTCCTGGGCCGATGGGACGAGGCAGTCGAACGAAGCTCGCAGATTCCCGAGAACGAGATGGCGCTCGCCGACATCCTGAACCCGTTGCTCTCACTGCCCATCATCTACTTGAGCAGGCAAGACGTCGAAGGGGCCAAGCGGCTGCTGTCGATATTCTCGAGATTCGAGTCGTCCGAGGACGTGCAGGAGAGCGCAGCCCACGCCGTCGCGCGCGCTGTGGTCCATCGGGGCGAGGGGCACCTTCAGGAAGCGCAACTTGCTTCGGATAGGGCCATCGAGATGGCTCGAGGGATCGGCCCAAGTAGCCAGATCCTGAAGGTCGGCCTCGACGAGGCTCTTGAATCGGCTTTGGCACGTGATGAACTCGCCAAGGTCGAGGAGTTGCTCAAGAATGTTTTTGATCTCCACCCGGCCGAGGTCACGCCTACCCTCCGAGCGATCGGAACCAGGTTCCGGGCGCGGCTCGCGGAGGCCCGAGGGCTTACGTCTGAAGCTGAGGACGCCTTCAAAGGTGCGGCGGGTATGTTCCGGGAGATTGGTGCGGTCTACTGGATGGCTGTAACCCTCGCCGAGCATGGCGAATGGCTCGTCGAACAGCACCGTACAGACGAGGCCGTTCCGCTTCTGGAAGAGGCCAACGGAATCTTCGAACGTTTGGGTGCCCGGACCTGGTCCGCCCGCGCGACGATGGCTCATCTTGCACCCGCGGTACGCGCTGAGTTCGATGAGGCCTGATCCTGCACGCCTTCAGACGAAGGCATCGGTTCGTCCGCGGGCCGGTCGGCCGTCTAGCGATCCATGGTCAGGCGAACAGGTCTAGCCAACCCATCGCCGGATCCCAGGCGGTTCCCGCGACGAGTTGGTCCCATAGGTATTGCGTCAGGGGCCGATTCGGGGGGGCCGGATTATTGGCGATGAATCGTTTGGGCTTCTCCATCTTGACTTCCTCATCGGCCTCGTGGCGGCCGCCTTGAGCTTAAGTGAACGTCCCTAGAGCTCTGGCTTTGCCCGGCGTTGCGGGCCATTTTCTTTGGCCACGTGTCAGAGCCATGGCCTCCTCAAGCTGTTGAGCCGCCTGGCCGAATAAGGGAAAGAGACACAACCGCCCCCTTGCTTCGTGGCGGCCTCCAGGCGGCTGACGGGCAGAGCTCCCCGGCTTCAGCGCCGAAGCCATACGGTGTTCAGATAGGCGCTCGGTGGAGTCCTGAGAGGCAGACGAACATGAGGGGGCAACGTGAACGAATTGTGGCTGGCTCGGCACGGGGAGACGGAGTGGTCGTTGAGTCGACAGCACACGAGTGTCACCGACGTCGATCTCACCGAAGCCGGCGTCCGGCAAGCCGAGGCGCTGGGGGTGCGACTGGCGAACTCCCACTTCGATCATGTTCTCTCGAGCCCTTCGGTCCGGGCGCGCCGGACGGCTGAGATAGCAGGGTTCGCCGATGGTCTCGAGGTGGACGATGATCTGATCGAGTACCGGTACGGTGACTACGAGGGGCGAACTACCGACGAGATCCGCAGGGACCGTCCCGATTGGAACCTGTGGCGGGATGGCTGTCCCGGGGGCGAGACGACCGAAGAGGTTGCCCGGCGCGCCGACAGGGTTCTAGGGCGCCTCCAGGGGGACGCGGGTATGGCGGTGATCTTTTCGCATGGACATATGACGAGAATTCTGGCTGCCCGGTCCGTGGGTCTCGACGGTGTCGTCGGAGCGCTGCTCATACTGGGCACCGCGACCCTTTCGATCGTCGGACGCGAGCATGGCCGCCCGGCCATTCGGCTCTGGAACGACGGATCGCACCTCGGTGACGCGGCGGCCCTCTGACCCCTCGAATAGGTCGAATAGGCAAGGTTTCCCGGGGCCGTGCCGATGTTCAACCCATGAGCTTTCGGGCATCTGCGGTCCTCGTGCTGTCCGTCGCCACGGTGCTGGGTGGCTGCGCGCCCGGATCCTCCGTTTCCGGAGGTTCCCAGGGGAGCCCTGACGGTACCGAGTCATCACCGGTTCGCAGCCCCCGATCGACTGGTGAGCTTACCCCCACACCCGAAGCGAGTGCGAGCCCCCCGGCCGGTGGTGAAGGCACTCCCCAGCCGAGCCCTGGCCCGGTCGGCGCCTCCGAATGCTCCAACGAAGAGGCAACCGTCTCCGACCCGGCGCATCGTTCCCCGGGAGCGCTTCGAGGAGACATCGACGGCGACGGCCGGTCGGAGGTGATCTGGCTTGCGGTCGACCCGCGCGCAAAGGCGGGCTGTCAGGTCTTTCTGGCCGCAGGCTCCGGCCCGGTGGTCCACAGCCTGGCCATCGTGCAACCCGAGTTGAACCTCGAGTTGAGCCCGCCGGCGCTCAATGCGTTGGCGGCGATAGACACCGAGCCCGGACTCGAGGTCGTCGTCGACCTGGTCATGGGTGCCTCGACCCGCTTCGTTGGACTCTTCGGGATGCATTCGGGCGCTCTCGAGAGGGTTCGGTTCGACGGCCCGAGCACGCTGCCACCCGATCTCATCCCCTATGGAGGAAGTGTCGCCCATCTCGATGGGGTCGACTGCGTCCGGCCCCAGGGGACTATCGTCATGTCGAGTGCGTCGCCGACCGCCGAACGGTACGCGATCCGGCGCCGTTTCTACCGAGTGACGCCCGGCGGGTCGACCCTCCTGCCTCTCCGCACCGAACATCACACCGTCAAAGCCCGAGCGTTGAATCGCTTCCCGGAGCTAGCGTCGCCTCCGTTCGCCGGCTGCGCTTGATCCTTGGTCGAAATCTGCTGCTGGGTGAACATTTTCGACCAGAGAATGCTTCTGCCCGGGTCAGTTCACGGCCCACCGCGTCAGCACCACGCCGGTCACCACGGTGGCCGCGGCGGCTATGGCCGCGGCCGGGAGCAGGGCGGAGCTCGCTTGGAAGAAGATGCCTGCGAGCAGCACCGCGACCGCCGCCAGCCCCGCCGCGCCGGAGGTTGTGATCAGCCTGCGCCATTGTGCATCGAGCACTTCGTTGTCGATCCGTCCTTGCTGCCTGCGCGCCATCACCGCCAGGTCGAACAGCTCCAAGACCAGCCAGCCTGCGACCGCCAGCGCCGGTGCGTAGATGTCCGGTTGCCGGGCGCCGAAGAGTAAGGCCAATGCGTAATTGAACAAAGCCAAGCCGGCGGCAATTCCGGCCCCCAGCCAGCGCGAGGTGATCAGCCCGAGTGCCAAAGCCGCCATTGCACAACCCGCAAGGGCCAGAGTGACAACGGCAGGGGCCGCGAACACGGGATAGAGGACTACCGCGATTCCCAAGAGAGCGCAGGAGGCCGAGAGGCGCGCCGCCACTAACGCGCGGCCTTCGGAGAGGGACGGAGAAAAGAAAGGGCGTGTAAGGCGACATGAACGCCACCTGCGCCCGAGTAGGTCCTTACCCCAGAGGCGCCGAGCCGGGTGCGCCGCACATCTCGCTGCAACCTCCACATCCGATAAGCGAGCTGTGCCTCGCGGTTCTCTCCGCAAGTGACCTCGACTTCGGACAGCGTATCGATTGCTATGACAGGGAATCCGCGTTCGCCGAGATCCGCCAACGCTCTAACGGCGCGCTCGTCTATCAGAGGCGAGAAGGCCACGACGAGCGCGCCTGAGGGAAGCGTGCCGTGCGGCAGCAACTTGATGTCCTTCCATGCATAGCTGAAGGTAGCGTTGACGTCCAGAAGAAATTCGACGATGCGGTAGGTGTGGCTCCGGCCCATGGAAGCGGTCAACCATCGGGCGTTCCCCCCGAAACTCACAAGCCCGACACGGTCGTGGTGCCGAAGGTGATGTTGCGCGACCGCGGACGCTCCGCGAACGGCGATGTCCAGCGTGCTTCCGGTTTCGAGCGCAGCATCCGTGAAAGTGTCCAAGAACAGCACAACATCGGAGTTTCGTTCAGGGTGAGCGAGATTGACGTGCAACTCCTGGGTTCGGGAGCTTACGCGCCAGTTGACCCGGCGCACACTGTCTCCGTAGGCAAATGGCCGGACGGTGGCAAACTCGATGCCGTCCGCTAGGGCCCGCGCCACATGATCGCCACTGTGCATCTGCGTCTCGGCGGTGGGCAGGCCCTGCATCAGGCGTTCGTACTTCGGGAATACCTTGACGGTTTGCCGCTCATCGATGACGCCTTCGAAGGTGACAAAACGACCGGGACCGTGCACGCGCAGTGCAATGGGACCGACGCGCTGGACTCCCCAGCGAGTCGCCTCCAGGGCCATAGTCTGGCGGCGCTGCCCGCCGTCGCCGACGAGAAAGGTGAAGCTGCGTGCGGTTGGTTTGGCGAACAAGCCCGGGCTGAGGCCCATCGCGACTTCCATTTCGACGGGGGTCTCGAAGGAGTTGAGCGTAACGGTGGCTTTGATTGCGTCGCCTTCGATGCACCTGTCCACATCGGTTTCAACCGTGGCGCTGCTCGCGGGCAGGTGCGTGCGACCGAGGCCGAGGACGAGGCTCATCACCAGAGGCGCAGCCAGTGCCACCAGCTCAGGCTGCCCCAAGGTGATTCCGCCGAGCAGAGCCAGGCCTGCTATCAGGATGTAAGTCACGAGCTTGGGAGTTGCCGAAGCCGTCATGGAGCCAGTCGGGCCGGCTCCGGTGCAGGGGTGGGGACGCGCTCGAGGATCGAGCGCACGATGTCGTTCCCCTTGACACGGCGGACCCACATCTCGGGTCTGAGGCTCAGCCGGTGAGCCAGCGCCGCTTCCGCCACCCACTTGACGTCGTCGGGGGTGACGAAGTCCCTGCCCTCGAGCAGCGCCCGGGCGCGCGCCGTCTTGAACAACGCCAAGGACCCGCGGGGGCTCGAACCTACCTGGACGTCGGGATGCGAGCGGGTCGCAGCCACGAGATCGACGATGTAGAGGCCGACGCCGTCACTGACATGCACCCGTTCGAGAGTCGACTGCATGGCAAGCAGCTGCCCGGAATCGATGACCCTGTCGAGCACGACTTCGTCGCGGTTCCGCTCGGCGCGCCGTCGCAATATCTCCCACTCTTCATCGCGATCGGGGTAGCCCACACTGGCGCGAAGCATGAAGCGGTCGAGCTGCGCTTCGGGCAGCGGATATGTTCCCTCGTACTCGATCGGATTCTGAGTCGCAATTACGACGAAGGGTTGCTCCAGCTTGCGTGTGATCTCCTCCACGCTTACTTGGCCCTCCTGCATGGCCTCGAGCAACGCGGCCTGGGTCTTGGGAGGCGCCCTGTTGATCTCGTCGCCAAGAAGAAGATTGGTGAACACGGGTCCCGGACGGAACTCGAAGCGGCCGTCGCGCTGGTGATAGATCGAAGCTCCAATGATGTCGGCCGGTAAGAGGTCGGGGGTGAACTGGATTCGGTTGAAGTCCATTCCTATGACCTGTGCGAATGAACTGGCCATGAGCGTCTTGGCCAGACCGGGGAAGTCCTCGAGCAGGATGTGACCCCGTGCGAGGATGCCGATAAGGATCAGTTGGAGCACATCGCGCTTGCCGACGATCACTTTCTCGACGGCATCGAGGACCCGCAGGCTTTGATCTCTCGTGTCCTGAAAAGACTCCATTAGTGGACTGATCCTCGGTGGTGAGGCTGTGTCATTGGAATGGTCTCTATTCGGTGGACCATTCGCTCGATGTCTGCGGTCAGGAGATTGCGGCCGTAGAGCGCCTCTGCGGGCACCCTCCCGATTAGTCCGCTCAGCTCCTCATCCAGCGTCCGGGCGTCGTCATCGAGGGCGACCCCACCAAACGCGAGGCGATGGCGAATGAGAGTTCGAAGCACCGGACGTACGGTGTGGTCGAAGTCTCCCGGCGTGTAGACCCTTCTACCGAAGGTGCGCTCGCATCGCACGAGGTCGGCGGGGCGTACCTTTTTGTAAAGCGGAGTCTGCAGGATCTGGTCGTAGGGGGACTTGCCTCGGGCTGCGAGGCTCCTGACCTGGAGCCCCGACCACGACAACCCGTAGACGAGCACCATCAGACCCCAGGCCGTCGCTGCGCCCAAACGATAGCCGGGACGGATAAAGCCGACCGTCCACGCAACGAGAGTCAGCGCCCCCAGGAAAAATGCGCTGCTCATACCGTGACGCCCAATTCGGACCTGACCTCCAGGAGTGCGTCAAGGGCATCCCTGCGCATGGTCTCGTCTATCGGATGGTTGCTGAACTTTGCCCGCTCGAACAACAGCGTTAGCCTGCGGGCACTGGGTTCGGTCACGCCGTGGTTCTCCAAGAGTCTGTGCAGAGCCTCCAACGCGGTATCCGACGCACGTTGGTCTACACCCGCCGCGGCTGCGGCTCTCAACATGCGCGCGTAGCAGGCGATCACTGCCGCTCTCGGATCTTTGATCGTCGAGAGGTCCTCGAGTCCGGCGTCGATGTCTGAGAGGAGCCCTTCGTCGGCGGTTCCTTCGTCTTCAGGCCGGGGCCGCTTGTGCCACAGGGTGAGAACGAGGGCTGCCAACCCCACAATCAGGACGGCGAAGGCCAGGGTCACCAGGTATCCGGCCAGACGAGAGGAGACCGCTTCCGGGAGGCCGTCGGGGACCTCGCCGGCCGGCCGGCCGAGAGCGTCCCCTGCGTCCCCGAGCTCGCCCAGCACGGTGGTCACCAGGGTCTGCACGCCGGGAAAAGTGACCCACAGCGCCAACAGGATCAGCAGGGCGACGGCGCGCCGCCAAGGAGAAACGGGGCGCCGCCCGCCCGTGACCTGCCGACGGGCGCTTGCCCGCAGGAACAGAACGGCCGAAAAGATGATGGCGGTGACAAAGAGCATGAGGTAGTCGAACAGGACCGGCGTGTCGGCCACCACGACGTGGTCCTGTGAGCCATTCCGGAAGGAGGCGCCGGTCTCAGGCGCCAGGGCGGCGGCGATTAGCAGCAATCCCACCGCGACTCCGGCGAACAGCAGAGCCCTCTGGTCCTTCACTCCGGTGCCCGGTGGGCCGGCGATCGCTGCACGGGCGCCCCCGGGGGCGATCTCAGGACTTGGGTACTCGAGTAGGGGTTCACGTCTTCTTGTGCACCACCCTTGGTTCAGCTCACGCCTGCCCTTACTATGCAGGTAGTACAATAAGCGACCAACACCCGAGCGGGGGAGCACGCACCAGATGCATCGGCTGATCCTTACCCTGGTCCTGCTGGGCGTGGCGGTGCCGCAGCCCGCCTTTGGAAAATCGAGCGAGCTCACAGAGGTCGATGTGCGGGGACCGGGGACTTCCGGCAGCGTGGTGACGGGCTTCCGTCCAAAGCCGTTGCATTGAGCATGTTGGACCGGGGGGCGACCGCCAACCGCCTGCTCCTGGTCGCTCTCGTGCTGACGTTTGTCTTCTCCTCCCGCCGGCTTCGGCGCCGGAGCGTCGTCCTGCCGCGTCGCCCCACCGTCGTATAGGCGCCGTTCGGCGCGCCGCGATGCTCTCGGCGGCGGGCGCCGGCTGCGCCACGAAGCACTATCTTTGAGGGCCATGGGCGACTACGACTTCAGATCGATAGAGGACCGATGGCAGAAGACCTGGCTGCTGGATCGGGCTTGGGCCGCGCCCGAGCGCCCCGAAGGGACCAAACGCTACGTCGTGACGATGTATCCCTATCCGTCGGGAGATCTCCATATGGGCCACGTGGAGATCTTCACCATTCACGACGCCATTGCGCGCTTTTTCCGTATGCAAGGCTTCGACGTACTGAACCCCATGGGGTGGGATGCATTCGGGCTGCCGGCGGAGAACGCGGCCATAAAGCGCGGGATCAATCCGAAGCAGTGGACCTACGACAACATCGCCAAGCACCGCCTGTCGATGGAACGACTGGGCTACTCGTTCGACTGGGACCGCACTTTCAACACCTGCGACCCCGGCTACTACAGGTGGAACCAGTGGTTCTTCCTGAGGTTCTACGACAGGGGGCTGGCCTACCGCCGCAACGCGCCTGCCAACTGGTGTCCCAACTGCAAGACCGTTCTGGCCAACGAGCAGGTCATCACCGGTCACTGTGAACGCTGCGGCACCCAAGTGGTGAGGCGTTATCTGACTCAGTGGTTCTTCAAGATCACCGACTATGCCGACCGCCTGCTCGACGATCTCGATCTCAACCAGGGATGGAAC
>JACDDL010000131.1 GCA_013817045.1 Actinomycetota bacterium
CGGCCACAGCAGCACCCGACAACATCCAGGACAGCACACAGAAGATAAGCACCAGGTGGAACGAGATAGCCAGCCGACGCGATCTTCGTCTGACGATCAAGTGCAGCACTTCCTTACGCTCGTTTCCGAACGCGTGGAGCTACCTCGCACCCTCCGGAATGTCGATCCGTCAGATGAGCAAACAAATGAGCCCACGTTCTTTAGCGTTCGAACCCCCCAAGGTGCATCACGCCTCTTACCGAAGCTTGTGTGTCTCAGCACAATCGCTTGGGTAAACGACAACAAGCCCTTTGCCGCCAACCCTCCCTCGTCGTTCAAAATAACAGACCTCTACTGAGACAAGCACATCTTCACCAGCAGAGGGCAGAGGGGAGCCAACAGGCCACCTTGTGGTCGAACTGCGTTCGCTCAATGACACTGAGAAAGCAGCTACGGGCGATCGCCGCCTAGGACTGCCCCATCCCGCTTCCAAACGCGGAGTTGCTGTTCGCCGTGGGGAAGTGAGAGAAGGCGGGTGGGTGAATGAGCCGGAGCACCTCAGACGTGGCGATTAAGTCAAAATTAACTGGTGTTTAAGCGCTTGAGACCGCTTTCGGCGACCTCCAACAGGTAGGTCCTCCACGCCTCGTCCAGCCCCAAGGTGCAGGCATCTTCGAGAGGCAGCAAAGCTCCCGCGCGTCCACAGCTCTCCGAAGCGGTCGGGTTCGAGTTCGCGGTGAAGTCGCTCGACGTGCGCGTCGTGGAGGAGTTGATCCTTGTGCGACAGAGGGATACCCATTGTTTCACGAAGCCGCTCCGAAAAGCCAAAGAGAAGGACCGCCTTTTCAACGTTCCTACGCAGGCAGGCGATCATCGCCATCCCCTCGAGTGAGTGCGCGATCCCCAGCTTCATGTCGAGTGTGCGAAAGCTGTTCAACGCCGTTCGAAACATAGCTTCGGCTTGGTCGCCGTCACCGTTGTGGATGGCGACCGCTCCCAACGCCGCCGAGCACCACCCCGTGCTTTCGAGATCGTCCAACTCGCCGGCGAGCTTCAAAGATCGCTCGAACATCTTCGCAGCCGTGTCCCACTCACCCTGTTGCGAGAGAATCTGCCCCAGCAGGCCGGTGGCCTCTGCGGCCCCCTCGTTGTCTCCCAGCCGTTCGAAGAGAGCCAAGGCCTCCTGGAGAGGCTCCATCGAATTTGCGTAAGCGCCGCGGGTGTTCGAAAGAAGCGCCAGAGAATAAAGGGATCGGGCCGTGAGCCACAGATCCCCGCTCTTGCGAGACAGAGCCAAGCCTTGTTCGTGCAAGGTCAGTGCCCGGCCGTAGCTGCCCCGATCGCGCGCAATGCTGCCGAGCCAGATGGTGGCCGCCGCAATGAGTCGCTCGTCGCCCAGCTTGCGACCAACTGCGAGGGCGGCCTCGCTGCGCTCGGCGGCATCGTCGTAGTCACCGTGCAGAAAAGCCAAACTTGCGGCGGCAACAAGCGCCCTGGCGCGGGCCGGGGCGCGGTGCGCGCCCGGCAGTGCGAGGGCCTGACTAACCAGGCGACGACCTTCGGCGGGAAAGGCACCCCAGAACCACCATAGCGAGCCCGTGATGGTCAGGGCCGTCTCTGCCTGCCCTCGTTCAGCGGCCCACTTGAACGCCTTTCGCAGGTTGTCATGTTCGGCCTGCAGACGTCTCCACCAGAGGAATTGATCTTCTCTGTGGAGCTCGACTTCCGCCTCCTCGGCGAGAGCCCTAAAGAACGACGCGTGGCGCGCCAGCAACCGGCCCTCCTCCCCCAACTCGGCGAGACGTTCTCGAGCGTATTGAGCGATCGTTTCGAGAACGCGAAACCGGGTCCCCTCCCGCGCTTCGTCCACCTGCACCATCGATTTGTTCACAACAGCGGTGAGGACATCGACAACGCCCTCGTTAGGGATGCCATACCCAGAACAGACAGCTTCGGCCGCCTCCAGGGTGAAACCCCCCGCAAAGATCGAAACCCGCGCCAGAAGTCGCCGCTCCGGCTCGCTCAGCAGGTTGTAACTCCAATCGACCGCGCTGCGAAGCGTCTTGTGCCTGGAGGGTGCTCGGCGCGCACCTGCCGTAAGGAAACCGAGCTTGTCGTCCAGCCGCCGGGCAACCTCTTCGACCGTCATGACCTTGACCCTTGCGGCGGCCAGCTCGATCGCAAGAGGGATTCCCTCCGCTTGCGCACAGATCTCTGTCACCCAGCGCGCGTTCTCCTCGGTCAGGCGCCACGACGGGACGGCTGCGCGGGCTCTGCGAACAAAGAGCTGCACCGAATCCCATTCCTCCAGGCGTTCGAACGGCATTGGGTCGGTGGGATCCGGCGTAATGAGGGGAGGCAGTTGCCACGCGACTTCGCCCGCCACTCCGAGGGTCTCTCGGCTCGTGCACAGCAAGGTGAGGTTCGTGCAACGCGAGACCAGCTTCTCCGCCAAAGCAGCACAGGGCTCGATGACGTGCTCGCAATTGTCGAGAATGAGAAGCATCGAGCGTAGCCGGAGCGCCTCCACGAGAGTTTCCTCCACAGGCCGGTCCGGGGTCTCCTGCAGGTCGAGCGCGGATGCGATCGCGACCGGAACCAGGGCCGGGTCGTGAATGTCCCCCAGCTCCGCCAACCAGACGCCGTCCTCGTAATGCTCCGCGACCTCACCGGCGACCTGAAGAGCAAGGCGGGTCTTGCCGGCACCGCCCATTCCGGTCACTGTGACGAGACGGGCAAGCTCCAGCAGGCGCTTCAGCTCGGCGAGCTCGGATCGTCGCCCCACGAAGCTGGTCAGAGGGCTCGAGAGGTTACCGGGAGGACGCACCGGCGTGGCAGCGACGGCTGCCAGATGCGTACCCTTTAATCCCGCGCCGCCGGACAGGATCTCCCTTTCGAGCTCCCGAAGCTCCTCCCCCGGCTCCAATCCCAGGTGTTCGACGAGGTGCCGACGCGCGGCCCGATATGCCTCCAGGGCATCGGCCTGCCGGCCGGCTCTGTACAGCGCCAGCATGAGCTGGCCGCGAAGCCGTTCCCGCACCGGGAACTGCGCCGCCAGCGCCTCGAGCTCCCCGACCAGCTCGGCAGCGTGGCCCAGCTCGAGCTCGGCTTCCAGTCGCATCTCGATCGCCTGGATCCGGAGCTCCTCAAGGCGCGCTGTCTCGGACTGCGCGAACTGATAGTGCCTGAAGTCGGCGAGCGCCTCCCCCCGCCACAGCCCCAGGGCCTCCCGTAGCTTGTCGAGCGCAACCTCGGGTGCGCCGGCGGCCAGCGCATTCCTCCCTTCCACAGCCAGAACACCGAACCTGACTGAGTCGAGCTGTTCGGGCCGGAGCGCGATCAGGTAGCCCGGGTTTACGCGTAAGGAGGAGTGGTTCGGGAGCCCTTTCCGCCTTGGATGGGTCAAGTATCTTGCGCAGCTGCGAGACATACACCTGAACTGGGTTAGATGCTCGTGGCGGCGCCCCACTCTCCCCCCACAGAAGCTCCATGAGCGTGTCCATCGAGACGACTTCATTGGCATGGAGCAGCAGAATCGCAAGTAAGGCGCGCTGCTTTGCGCCACCCAGCGAGACCTTGTCGCCGCCGTGCTGGACCTCCAGAGGCCCCAGGATGTGAAAGTCCATTTCCCCAGCGTTCCAGCTCAAAGGGCATCCGAAAAGACTCGAAATGCCCGTTCCTCGCCCAGTCCCGTGCTGCGCCGGCAATCCTAGCCCGGCGCGCCGGAGGACAGTTCTCGGAGATCAAAATGATCAGGCCGAAGGATCCGGAGCGCCCCAACTCGCAGGTTTCTGATCGGGCCACGGCTCACAATGAACCGCGGCCGCCGCCTTAGCTGCGGCGCGACGCGTAGGGATGACCCGGTACCACGAAGCGCCACGGCAGCTCGTCTCCTTTTCCGGACCCCAGGCCAATTCTGGGGGTCTCGGCTATCTCGGCGCGCCGGTAACCTTTCGTAAGCTCGTCCTCGGCGAACCACATCACTCCCCCACGGAGCAAGCTCGCGCCGTTTTGGCTCTTGTCGATGCCCATCGCCTGGGTCAGACGCGCCGGGCCTGCAGCCAGAAGGCGATCGTCTCTGATTGCAGGTCGGCGCGCCCTCATGGCTTCGATGCCTTCGACCGGCTCTCCCGCGCGCAGCAGCACCGCCGCCGCCTGGCCGGTTGAGCCGCACACAACATTGGCGCACCAGTGCATCCCGTAGGTGAAGTAGACGTAGAGACGCCCGGGAGGGCCGAACATCACGGTGGTCCGTGCCGTCATGCCGCGGTAACCGTGCGACCCCGGGTCGATCGATCCCCGATAGGCCTCGACCTCGACCAGCCTTACCCCCACCCGGCCCTCCGGACCGTCGAAGAGGAACAGGCAGCCGATCAGATCCCTGGCGACCTCGAGGGCGTCGCGTGCGTAGAACGCCCGAGGCAGCCGTCTCACACCCTCGTTCAGCCCAGGAGCCAGGCGAGCAGCGCCTTCTGCGTATGCAACCGGTTGGCCGCCTGATCCCACACCACCGAGTGCGGCCCGTCCAACACCTCGGCGGCGATCTCTTCGTCGCGGTGGGCGGGCAGACAATGCATGACGATTACATCCTCTTTGGCGAGGTCGACCGCGTCGCCGTCCAGGCGGTAGTGCGCAAGAATCTCCGCTCGCTCACCGGACTGGGACTCCTGACCCATCGATGCCCATACGTCGGTGTAGAGAACGTCTGCACCACTCGCCGCCTCGGCCACGACGTTGGTCACGGTGGTCCGCCCGCCCGTCTCCGCGCCGATGAGGCTCGAGCGCTCGGCGACCTGCGCCGACGGCTCGTAACCGGGCGGGCTCGCTACGCGCACGTCCATGCCCACCTTCGCTCCCGCGAACATCAACGAATGGGCGACGTTGTTGCCGTCCCCAAGATAGGCGAGCGCAAGCCCCTCGAGCGTTCCCTTCTGCTCGCGGATGCTCTGAAGATCTGCGAGAGCCTGGCATGGGTGCGAGAAGTCGCTGAGCGCGTTGACGACGGGTACGGCGGCGGCCTCGGCAAGCAACTCGAGCCGGTCCTGCCCGAAGGTCCGGAGCACGATCGCATCTGCGTAACCGGACAGCACACGGCCGGTGTCTCCAATGGTCTCGCCTCTGCCAAGCTGCAGCTCGTCGCTGCGAAGCACAAGCGCGTGTCCGCCCATGGAGGTGACTGCAACCTCGAAGGACACGCGCGTACGCGTTGACGGCTTCTCGAAGATCAACAACACCTGCCGGCCTGCGATCCGCTCCGCGAAAGCTTCAGGGCGCGCCTTGATCTCGTCCGCCTCGTCCAACAGCCCCACCAACTCGGCGGGCGACAGATCGTCTACTGAAAGGAAATCGCGCTTGTTTGGCATCGGCCTCCCTTCAAGACCGGAGCTCGGCGCCGGCCTGATCGTGCAGTGCCCGGATGACGCGGTCGCGTACCTGGTTCGCTTGCGCGTCCGTCAGAGTCGCGTCGGGGGCCCTGAGCTCGAGCCCGTAGGCCAGGCTCTTGTGGCCCTCGGGCACCTGTTCGCCTCGGTAGAGGTCGAACAGCCGCACCTCTGTGAGCTCGGGGGCCCCGGCATGACGGATGATCGTCTCGACCGTCTGCGCCGGCAGGGCCTCCTCCACCACCACGGCCAGATCCATGAAGGCCGCCGGGAATCGAGGCAGGTCGCGAACCTTGACCCGGCCCGGCTGAGCGCCCACCAGCGGGCCGACTGCGAGCTCGGCGACGACGGCCCCCTGTTCCAGCTCGAAGCGCTCGCACACGTCCGGATGGAGCTCACCTATCGTCCCGAGAGTCGCCTCGGCCGCGCTGACATTGGCGGCGCGAGTCGGATGCCAGGGCATCCCGGCCACCTTTGACCACCCGGGCTTCTGCACACCCATGGCGGCCAGCACGGCTTCGAGCAAACCCTTCGCGGCCCAGAAGCTCCAGCGCTCCGCCGGACCGTGCCACGTCTGCGGCCGGCGCAGCCCGCAGAAGACCGCACCCAGCAGCAACGGCTCCTGGGGCAGCCCTCCCGTCGGCCTGTAGATCCGGGCGATCTCGAACAGGGCCACATCCTCGACCCTGTGCGCCAGGCTGCGCGCCGCCGATCGCAACAGACCGGGGAGGAGTGTCGTCCGGAGGTGGCGCTCGTCTTCAGACATCGGGTTGGCGACCTCGACCATCGCGCGAGCGGGGTGGTCGGCGGGCAGGCCGAGAGCATCGAGGTCGCGCTCCGAGGCCCACGAGGTCGTCCACGCTTCGTGCAAACCGACGGCCGCCAGGGTGCGGCGGAGCCTCCGTTCGGCCGTCTGTCTGCCGTCCAGGCCGCCCGCGACTCCGCGCGGGAGCGTCGACGGAAGCCGGTCGAATCCCGCAAGCCTGGCAATCTCCTCGATGAGATCGACGTCGCGCTGGATATCGGGCCTGAAGCTCGGCGCCTCCGCCGAGAAAGTCTCGTCGCCGGGGGTCACACGAAAACCCAGGGACTCGAGATAGAGAGTCTGTTGAGCGGCTGCGATCCTCATGCCGAGCAGAGTCTCGGTCTTCCGAGGCGCCAGGGACACGCTCCGGCGCTCGAGTGGGACCGGATACGCGTCGGTCATCTCTGCCGACGGCCGCCCCCCGGCCAGCTCGACGATGAGCTTTGTGGCGCGGGCGGCTGCGTACGGCGCCGCATCGAAGTCCGCGCCGCGCTCGAAGCGGGCGGAAGCCTCGGTTCGCAACAGGTGACGTCTGCTCGTCCCTGCCACCGATGCCGGATCGAAGTAGGCCGACTCGAGGATCACCGCCGCGGTCCCCTCCGTTACCTCCGAGCCCCCCCCGCCCATGACCCCGGCGATGGCCAGGGCGCGAGACGGATCTGCAATCACCAGGTCGGCTGCGTCCAGGGCGCGCTCGATGCCGTCGAGGGTCGTGATGCGCTCGCCGCCGGTGGCGCGCCGGACCACGACCTGGTGGTCGCCGACCTTGGCGGCGTCGAAGGCATGAAGGGGGTGGCCTGTCTCGAGCATCACGTAGTTGGTGACGTCCACGACATTCGAGATGGGCCGAAATCCGGCCGCCGTGAGGCGCGCCGCGATCCAACCGGGAGACGGCCCGGCCGCAATGCCTTCGATATAGCGGGCGACGTAACGGGGGCAGCCCGACGGGTCCCGGATGTCCACCCGCACAGGAGATGCCAAGTCGGTTGTGAGCCCGAGGCCGGCATCGGGCCTCTGGAGCTCGGCCCCGGTAAGCGCCGCAACCTCGCGAGCGATACCGATCATGCCGAGGCAGTCGGGACGGTTGAAGGTGATCTCGAACTCCAGGACAGTGTCGTCGAGCTCCAGCGCCGTGACTACATCCTCGCCCTCGGTGGAATCCGGCGGCAACACCAAGATGCCGGAGTGGTCCTTGGAGACTCCGAGCTCCGCGCCTGAGCACAGCATGCCCTGGCTGATAGCCCCTCGGATCTTGCGCTCCGACACGGCCATCTCGGGCAGGGTGGCTCCGACCTGTGCAAGCGCCACATGGTCGCCGACCGAAAAATTACGAGCACCGCACACGACGCGCCTGGTGTCTGCGTCGGTGACGCGAACGTCGACCAAGGACAGGTTGTCTGCGTTGGGATGTTCGCCGATGCCGAGCACCTCGGCGACGATCACACCCTTGATCGACTCGCCCGGCCTGTGGATCGCCTCGAGCTTCGTCCCCGACATCGTCAGCAACGCTGCGATCTCCGATGGTGATGCGTCGATGGGAACCAATTCGCTGAGCCATTTGAAGCTGACCCTCATCGAAGCCCTCCGAACTGATCCAGGAAGCGGAGGTCGTTCTCATAGAACATCCTGATGTCGCCGATCCCATGGGCGAGAGCCGCAATTCGCTCCGGCCCCATACCGAAGGCGAAGCCCGAGTAACGGTGGGTGTCGTATCCGACCCACTCGAGCAGGTAGGGATGAACCATCCCGCAACCGAGAACCTCGATCCACCCCTCCTGTTTGCAGATGCGGCATCCCGAGCCGCGGCAAGCGAAGCACTGAACGTCGAGCTCCGCAGACGGCTCGGTGAAGTCGAAGTGATGAGGCCTGAGCCTGACATCGAGGTCGCGTCCGAAGATCTCGCGGGCGACCAGTTGAAGTGATCCCTTGAGGTCGCCCATGGTTATGCCCTCGTCCACCGCGAGCCCCTCGATCTGTGTGAACCCACTGAGGTGTGTCGCGTCCTGCACGTCGCGGCGATAACAACGCCCCGGGACGACCACATACACGGGCGGCTCCTGAGACT
>JACDDL010000018.1 GCA_013817045.1 Actinomycetota bacterium
TTTCCAGCCCCCGGCAAGATCCCCCCTCCAGCGGTTGCCCGTCTCTCCACGGATAACGTAGTCAAAGGGTCAAAGTTGCAGGTGGCAGCCAATCGCGGCGACTAAAGTCCAATCGGAGCGGAAATAGGCTCCCTTTAGGACGAATAAATTGCAAGAGAGGACGGGAACGATGCGCCGGGTCGCCATTGGATTAATCACCGTGATGCTGCTTGTGGCCGCTTGCGCCGAGGAGGACACCACTGTGCCCGGCGGCGGAGGCGGGGGCGGCTCTGCGGCAGGCTGCGACACATCGAATCCCCCGCTCATGGAAGAAGGCGTCCTGACGGTCGCCACCGACAGGCCCGCCTTTCCACCCTGGTTCGAGGGCAACCCCAAGCGCTACAGCGGATACGAAGGCGATCTCGCCACCGAGATCGCCAAGGGCCTCGGTGTCCCGATCAAGTGGGTGGTCGAACCGTTCAACAAGTCCTTCGCTCCAGGTGACAAGGACTACGATTTCGACATCAACCAGATCTCGATCACGCCCGAACGAAAGCAGGCGGTCGACTTCTCGGACGGGTACTTTGACAACAACCAGGGCCTGCTGGCCGCCAAGGACAGCTCGATCACCGATGCAGAAACCGTTGCCGACCTCCAAGACGCCCAGTTGGGCACACAGGTCGGGACCACGAGCTTCGGATTCATCAACTCGGTGATCCAGCCCACAAACGAGCCAAAGATCTTCGACACGACCAACGACGTCAAGTCCGCACTCGAAAGCGGCCAGTTGGATGGGCTCGTCACCGATGTGGTGACAACGGTTTACCTTCGAGACTTCGAGATCCCGGGCTCGGTTGTGGTCGGGCAGTATCCGACCAACGAGCAGTTCGGAATGGTCTTCGAGAAGGGAAGTCCGCTCGTCGATTGCGTCAACCAGGTGCTCGCGGACTTGAAGAAGGATGGAAGCCTGAAGAAGCTGCAGGACAAGTGGCTGCAAGATTATCTGGGCGTCCCCATCTTGAAGCACTAGATCACACTCTGTTGCCGGAATCCTGGGCAGGCGGCGCCGGCATGGACGCAGCCCGGTGACGACAGGGGCCCCCCAGAGCGGGCTTGATCCCCTCGGCTTACCGGGCCCTCCTCCGCCGACCGGTCGTGGCTCTCGTATGCTCGGTGGCCGAGCGGTCCTCGTCTCGAGTGCCAGCACGGTCGTCTTCTTCCTTGTGCTCTTTGCGGCAATCGCTTTGGCGCCGGGGGCCTCGATCGTGCAAGAGCGCTTCTTGGATCCCGTCCACCTGAAGCAGGCTTTCCTCGGAACCCAAACCTCCCCTTCCGTGTTCGAAGCCTTGCTCTTGAACGTGAAGATGTTCATGATCGCCGAGGCGTTCATACTCGTGTTTGCGCTCATCGTAGCGATCGTCCGGGGCATTCCCGGGCCCGTCTTCTTTCCCTTTAGAGCGGTTGCAGTTGCGTACACAGATCTCTTTCGGGGAGTGCCGCTGATTCTTGTCCTGTACATGCTCGGATTCGGTGTGCCGGGGTTGGGTCTGCGCTTCTTCTCCAGCCGGTCAGACGTCACATACGGCATTGCTTCGCTGGTGCTCGTATACTCCGCTTATGTCGCCGAGGTCTACAGGGCAGGCATCGACTCCATCCACGAAAGCCAAATTGCCGCTGCGCGTTCCCTCGGCTTGTCGCGCTGGCAATCGCTGCGTTTTGTGGTTCTCCCCCAGGCTATCCGCCGGGTCATTCCGCCACTGCTGAACGACTTCATCGGTTTGCAGAAAGATACGGCTCTCGTCTCAGTACTGGGATCGGTAGAGGCGGCGCGTGCAGCGCAGATCTACGCAGCGGAGCAGTTCAACTACTCGAGCTACGTCATCGCTGCCGCGCTATTCGTGCTCCTGACAATTCCTCTTGCCCGTTTCACCGATCAGCTAATTGCCCGGGATCGGCGCCGGCGCGCCGCAGGAGTCACCGTATGATGCCAAGCGGCCCCCCTGAGACGGCTCCCGGCGATGGACCGGCCCTGCGCGTCGACAACGTCTACAAATCGTTTGGTGCCAATCGGGTGCTCAACGGCATAAGCGTTCAGGTAGCCCCCTTGGAGGTCATCTGCCTCATCGGGGCATCCGGCTCGGGCAAGTCGACTCTGCTCAAGTGCATAAACCTCCTCGAACCGGTGGACTCCGGGAGCATTTTCGTCGAAGGACATGACATCACGACCCCAGGCGTCGACGTCAACCAGGTAAGGCGGCGCATCGGAATCGTCTTTCAGGCTTTCAATCTGTTCCCTCACATGTCCGTTCTCCAAAACATCACCCTGGGCCCGCGGCGCGTACTGCAAGCTTCCTCATCTGAGGCGGGGGGACGAGCCGCCGAGCTTCTGGACCGAATCGGGCTCAGTGACAAGAAAGATGAGTATCCGGACCGGCTCTCGGGGGGACAGCAACAGCGGGTCGCGATAGCACGTGCGCTTGCGATGAACCCCGAGATCATGCTCCTCGATGAGATCACGAGCGCACTCGACCCCGAGCTCGTCGCAGAGGTACTGGGCTTGGTCAAAGAGCTCGCCCTGGGCGGCATGACGATGGTTATCGCCACCCATGAGATGGGTTTCGCCCGGGACACCGCCGACCGGGTGTGCTTTCTCGATGAGGGCCTGATCATCGAGGAGGGCCGGCCGGAGGAGATGTTCACCGCCCCCCAACAACCACGCACCCGGCAGTTCCTGCAGCGGATAATCGCGGCGGGCAGACTCTAAGGTTAACGGCTTGGACCCGGAGCCTCAAGGCCGAGAGAGCACACCGCAGGGTTTGCTCGCCGTGCAGCTTGTCGGCTCCACGACCGGATCTGCATCATCTGTCGGCATGGTGCCCCCCTTGCATGTCGGCCAAAGCATGAACCTGCTCGCGTGTAGCCGGGTACAAATCCCTGAACATGGCGTAAAGCTCATCGTAGACATCCCGATGCTCCGGATCCGGTTCAACTCTGTGAGCAACGGAATTCCACTCGGCCCCCGGTTCGACGCTCCCGGTTGCCACGGCCGCGAAGAACGCGTCGCCATAGCTAGCGCCGATACCCACCTCGGGCAGATCTTGCGGCATGGCGATCACGTCCGAAACTATCTCGGTCCAAAGCCCGCCTTTGGTGCCACCCCCCACGGCCACGATGCGCCGGCCGGTTCCCCCCACCTCGCGCATGGTTTCAAGGATGTGGTGCACTCCGAAGGCGGTGCCCTCCAAGAGGGCCCGGTAGAGGTGCCCTCGTGTGTGGCCCAAGCTAAGCCCGCATATGACGCCCCGGGCCTCGGTGTCGAACAACGGCGCTCGCTCCCCGGAAAAGTAGGGAAGCACGACGAGTCCGTTGGAGCCGGAAGGGGTCTGTGCGGCCTCCTGGATCAACGCCTCATAAGAGAGGCCGCCGACTATGTCTTTGAACCAGCTCGTAATGGCTCCCGATGCCGCCATGCCGCCGGCCAGGTTGTGGGTCCCGGGCGACAGGCTCACCGTCGACCACAGGCGGTGATCGGAGCGAGCCCGGCTCAGGACCTCGACGAGGAACATGGTCGTCCCGTACATCAGCATCATGTCTCCCGGATTGCGGGCCCCGACACTCGCCGCTTCGGCCCATGTATCGATCGTCCCCGCCGCTACGGGCGTGCCCGAAGCCAAACCGGTGGCGTCGGCCGCCGAGTGCGTCACCGATCCCGCTATCTCTCCGGGCCACAGCAGCCGTGGCAGCCTCAGTCCGGGCGCAATCTCGGATGCCCAGTCGTCGATCCACGCGTTGGTGGCCAGCTCGTAAAGAGGGTCACTCTGACTGGCCGAGTGGTGATCGAGAATGTACTCACCCGTGAGGCTGTGCACGAGGTACGAGCTGGCCATGAAGAGATGGGTGGTCTTGTCCCATACCTCGGGCTCATTGGCTCGCAGCCAAGTGAGCTTGGGGCCAACGGCCTGACTCGTCAGCGGAGAGCCACAACGGGCGAGTATCTCTTCGGCACCCAGAAGTGCGGTCAACTCCTGGATCTCGCGCGCCGCCCTGGTGTCGACGCCATAGAGAATCGCCGGGCGGAGGGGATTTCCGTTTTCATCGGCTGCAAGCACGCACGGTCCAAGTCCGCTGCAACAAACGCCCGCGATTTCAGCATCCGCCTTGGGCACGAGCTCGTGGCAAAGGGCGCAGAAGTCTTCCCACCAAACAGCCTCCGCGTCTTGCTCAACCCAGCCTGGATGAGGCCGTGAAACGCCGTGTGGGCGCACCGCCGTGGCGCACACAGATCCATCGGGACGTGCCAGCGTCCCCTTAGATGCCGAAGTCCCGATGTCAACCCCGAGCAACAATCCGCTCATGGCACCCGTTTCAGAATCCTCGGCGCGCCGGGAGCGCGTCTCCAGCTCCGTCGTCGTAAGCCCCTTCGCCGTTCGGCGAAAAGACTACAGTTTCATTGCGCAGTGAAGCCTCCATCCACCGGCAGTGCGACACCCGTTACGAACGAGGCGGCCGGGGAGGACAGGAACAGTGCCACCGAGGCACACTCTTCGGGGGTTGCCAACCGGCCCAGTGGCTGCTGCTGTTCGAAATCCCTTCGGGCTTTCTCGGGATCGGGGGCGGAGTCGATGAACCGATCGAGCATCGGAGTGTCGACGACGCCGGGACAGAGCGCGTTGACACGCACGTTCTCACTCGCCCAGTCGAGTGCCAGCCCGCGAGCAAGCTGCACCGCGGCTCCCTTGGTCGCGTTGTAGACCGGTGTGCCGAGTTGGGCCACGAGCCCGGTCTTGGAGGCCACAACGGTGAGGCTGCCCGCAGTTTCGGCAAGCGGCCCGTGCACGGCCTGTGCAAGGTAGATCAAGGCCTTGAAATTGACGGCGATCAGCCCGTCGATCTCCTCCTCGGTCGTCTCATCGATGCTCTTCTCGAGATTGATGCCGGCATTCCCGATCACAGCATCGAGACGGCCGAAGTGCTCCAGCGCAGAGGCGACGACCTTCTGGTTTGCCGCTCGCCCGCTTATGTCGCCGGCAATCACGACGAGGGAGTCGCCATGGCGTTGAACCAGCCCGTCGAGCGCCCCCGCTTCGCGGTCTACGGCAACGACATTCCAGCCGTCGTCGGCGAACGCCTGAGTGGTCGCTCGACCTATGCCCTTTGCTGCCCCCGTGACAAGCGCGACTTTCATCGGTCGGCGTAGTGTAGCCGTCTGCCGCGCCGCGGCGGCGGCTAAGGGAGGCAACGGGGCTTGCAGGTTGACGCTCATCAGCATTTCTGGAATCTGCAGCGGGTTGACTACCCGTGGATATCGCCGGATGATGCCGCCCTCTACCGCAACTTCGAGCCAGAGGATCTGAAGCCAGAGTTAGCCCGCGCCGCAATCGAGAAGACGGTTCTGGTCCAGGCAGCCGACTCCCCTGAAGAGACCAAAGCCATGCTCGATAGGGCAAGACTGCACCCCTGGATCGGCGCCGTCGTGGGCTGGATTCCGCTCATCGACCCGGACGCGTCCGACCGGACGCTAGAAAGTTATAGAGGCGAGGGGAAGCTTCGGGGCGTCCGTCACCTGCTTCACGACGAACCCGACCCGCATTGGGTCCTCCAAACCCGGGTCATCGAGTCGCTCGAGCTCCTGGCTTCGAGGGGCTTGGTCTTCGAGATCCCGGCAGCCTGGCCCAACCACCTGGCAGACGTGCCGGTCATCGCAGACCGTCTGCCGGACCTCACGATCGTCATAGACCACCTCGCCAAACCACCGATCAAAGACAGAGGGTGGGAGCCCTGGGCCGAGCAGCTTGCAGCCGCCGCCTCCTATCCACGGGTATACGCCAAGTTTTCGGGGCTCGTTACCGAAGCCGATCATCAGGGATGGACGCCCGGCGACCTCAGGCCCTACATCGCCTGGGCGATCGAATGCTTTGGCGTGGAACGGCTCATGTGGGGCAGCGATTGGCCCGTATGCACACAGGCAGCCACCCTGGGGACCGTCCACTGAGCAAGCCTGGACGCAATCGAGATCAGATCTCGAGAAGAGGTCGACGCCCTGTTCGGAGGAGTCGCCACAGACGTCTATCGCCTCGGCCGAGGGGGCTGAGAATTGCGGATGATGCTCACTGATCATCACCGGGCACGCCCACCGTGGGACCGGCTGTCTCAAGTTCGGTAGTCTGCGGGCGTGACCGATCCCTACGGACAAGATTCCGACCCCGCCAAGCGGATTAGCTCGGCCCTGACCGACGGGCCCGATCGAGCGCCGGCGCGCGCCATGCTCAAAGCCGTGGGCTTCACCGACGAAGACCTCGCCAAGCCGGTCATCGGCGTCGCCACGACGTGGATCGAAACGATGCCGTGCAACTTCAATCAGCGCAATCTCGCCTCGCAGGTCAAAGGCGGCATTCGCTCTTCCGGCGGCACGCCCATGGAGTTCAATACGATCGCCGTGGCCGATGGTGTATCCATGGGCACCGAGGGCATGCGCGCCTCGCTCATCAGTCGCGAGGTCATTGCCGATTCGATCGAGCTCGTGACCCGAGGCCACCTGTTCGACGGCATCGTGTGCCTGGTCGGATGCGACAAGACGATCCCCGCAGCGGTAATGGCTCTTTGTCGAATGAATGTCCCGGGCCTCGTGCTCTACAGCGGTTCGATCGCACCGGGCAAGTGGCGCGGTCGCGACGTGACGATCCAGGACGTCTTCGAAGCAGTTGGTCAGCATGCAGCAGGCAAGCTGTCGGCCGCCGACCTCCACAGCCTAGAGGACGTCGCATGCCCCGGCGCAGGCGCATGCGGCGGACAGTTCACGGCCAACACGATGGCGACTGCCGTCGACTTCCTCGGGATCGGGCCCGCCAGCCTGGACGGCATCCCGGGGACCGCGCCCGGCAAGCGTGCTGCCGCCGAGAAGGCCGGGCGCCTGGTGCTCGATCTGGTGAAGGACAACGTGCGGCCCTTGGATATCGTCACTCGCGAGGCGCTCGAAAACGCGATCACCTCCATCGCGGCCACCGGTGGCTCGACCAACGGGGTCCTCCATTTGCTTGCCATAGCCGAGGAGGCCGGACTGGAGCTCTCGATCGACGACTTCGACCGCATTGCGGCCCGCACTCCCACGATCGCCAACCTCAAACCCGGTGGTGACTACGTAGCAATGGATCTTTACCGCGCGGGCGGGGTGGCACTCATCGCACGCGAGCTTGCCAAGAAGGGACTCCTCCACACCGAGGCCGTCACGGTCGACGGGAGAACGATCGGCGAGATCGCGGCATCGGCCGAGGAAGCGCACATGCAAAAGGTCGTCGTGCCCATAGAAAGTCCGCTCAAGCCGTGGGGTGGTCTCGCAATACTGCGGGGAAATCTCGCCCCCGAAGGCTGTGTCGTCAAGCTAGCCGGGCATGAACGTCAGTTCCATCGAGGCCCGGCGCGCATCTTCGACTCCGAAGAGGACTGCTTCCAGGCGGTCAAGGCCGGCGCCCTGAAAGACGGCGACGTGGTCGTGATTCGCTACGAGGGACCTGCAGGAGGGCCGGGCATGCGGGAGATGCTGCATGTCACCGCAGCCATCGTCGGTCAGGGTATGGGTGAGTCGGTTGCTCTCATCACCGACGGGCGTTTCAGCGGAGCCACGCGGGGGCTGATGGTCGGCCACATCTCGCCCGAGGCCGCGCACGGTGGACCGCTGGCAGCGGTCGCGGAGGGCGACGTCATCGAAATAGACGTCGGTGCACGCGAGCTCCGGGTGCAGTTGTCCGACGAAGAGATTGCGAAGCGCCTCGCCGACTGGACGGCGCCCCCCCACCGCTACAACAAGGGTGTCTTCGCCAAGTACGCGGCGTCGGTGTCTTCGGCCTCTCGGGGGGCTGTGACCAACCCCACCTAGGCGGGCGACTGGCGGGCGACTGTGCTCGGGTCTATGTGCGGGGCACAACGGTTTCGGGTGCAGGCGGGGAAGTCGCCAGCTCGGGATGGGCCTTCTTCAACCACCGCTCCTCCTGCTTTCCGAGACGGGTGCTCGAAGCCTCCCCGAACCACACCTCGCGTGCGATCCGGTGCCAGTTGGCGGTCGCTCCGAGGCGGCCCAGGAGAGAGACAACCCCAAAGGACATGCGGTTGAGCGTCACGACGACGCCCGGCAGGCCGACCTTGCGGAGTGTCTGAAACGCAGGGGACCGGGGGTCCATGCCTGCCGCCGTCATCTCCTGAACCAACGGAGGATCGACGGTGAGGTCACGATCCTCGAGCACAAGCCGGTTGATGGTCTTGAGATGACTCCAGATGGCCTCGACCTCGGGAGTGTTCCGGGTCAGGATACCCATGCCCTCGAGCGCCTGGCGGGCGCGTTCCTGGTCGTCGTCGATGAGCGCCCACACGATCTCGTGCAGAAGATCCAGCGACTGCACGTCGATTTCTCTCACCAAACCGAAGTCCAGAAAGGCCACCTTGCCACGCGGGAGCAACAGGTAGTTGCCGGGATGTGGGTCGGCCGAGAACACCCTGAAACGGTTCAGACTTCCATAGAAAAAACGGAAAAGAACCTCCGCAAGCGCGTCTTTTCTTGGCTGCGGCCAGTCGAGCGCCGAGTTGAAGGGCTTCCCTTCGATGAACTCCTGGGTGATCACCCGCTTCCGGCAGAGATCCGGATACACCTGGGGGATCACGACGAAGGGATGACCTTTGAAGAGCTCTGTGAACCTCTGCTGGCTGACCGCCTCCCGCCGGTAGTCGAGCTCTTCGAGAACGCGAGCGCGGACCTCGTCGGTCACTTCCTTGGGGTCGACGTTGGGGGCAAGAGCGACCGAGAGCTTCATCATGGCCGAGAGATTCTTGAGATCGGCCCGTACCGCATCATCGACGCCTGGATACTGAACCTTCACGGCAACTGTTTCACCGGAGAAAAGGGTCGCTCGGTGCACTTGGCCGATGGAGGCCGACGCCACCGGGTGCTCTTCGAAGCTGGCGAATACCTTTTCCACCGGCTTGCCGAACTCCTGCTCGATCACCGCCTTCGAAGCAGCGGGGTCCATAGGGGGCGCCGAGTTCTGCAACATCGTTAGCTTGTCCCTGTAGGTCGACATCGTCTCGTCGGAAGCCGTGAATTCGTAGAAGGAGGCGATCTGCCCAACCTTCATCGCCGCTCCCTTCATCTCGCCCAGCATGTCGACCAGCTGCTCTGCAGTCTGCTGGTGGAAGTCGTCTAGGAACTCCTGGGCGCGCTCGGGGTCGGCGAAAGACTTCATTCGAGTGCCGACGAAGCGCGCGGCAGACCGGCTCGTCTGGCCCGCAAGCCGTGCGCTTCGCTGGAACAGTCCCGTGGGCAAGGGGTCTTTGCGCTTGCGGTCGTTTGCCATTCTTTATCTGTACTCTAGTTGGCGTGATAGGCGCGCGCTTGCCCATCGTCGTTGTCGTCATAAGCATATTGACAACGGGTACTGCCTTTGCAAGCTCGCTCGAAGGCGACTTGGCGTTACCGTCCTTCTCTCCGCCCATTCCGCAGGTCGCCCCGGGTGAGCGCGCTGTCGCCACCGCCACTTCCTCGTCTCAACGGCTGGAGCGATTCTCTCTCGATCGCGCCATGTCGCATGTCCGCCGCCTCGCAGGGCGCATCGGCACCAGGGTGCGAGCTCATACGGGAGAAAAGAAGGCCGCTCACTACGTCGCCAAACGCTTCCGCTCCCTGGGCTACAGGACACATGTGAACACATTCCCCGTGGACGGCGATAGATCGAGGAACGTCGTGGCGAAGTGGCCGTCGAGCGCCAGGTACGGGATCGTCCTGGGGGCGCACATGGACACGGTGCCAGGGTCACCCGGAGCCAACGACAACGCCTCGGGTGTAGCAGTCCTGCTGGAAACCGCCCGCCTCATCGCCGCCCGGGAACCCTCGCGTTGGGTGAAGCTTGTCGCCTTCGGTTCAGAGGAATACGGAGTCGACGGCCGGCACCATGTTGGGTCGAGCGAGTTCGTGGAACGGCTCGGCCCACGAGGCCGCCGCCGGCTGGCGGGCATGGTGTCGATCGACATGATCGCCGACGGACGTCCTCTCCTTACCGGGACTTCGGGGATCGGGCCCCCGGTGGCGGCCCGCAGTCTCTTTCGCACCGTCACGGCCAAGACGAACATCGGCCTCCGCTACATCACCTTCTGTGACTGCTCGGATCATGGGCCTTTCGAGCACGCCGGAATCCCCGCCACCTTCCTGTACAGCGGAAAGGAGCCCGATTACCACTCGTCATCTGACGTTCCGCAAAATCTCATCCCTCGCGACCTGCGGAGGACCGGGCGGGCGGTAAGGGCGTTCGTGGCTGATGTGGACCAAAGGCTTGTGCGGCACTGGCGCTCCCCAGGCTAAGCGTCGGGCCTTCGGCGGCAGCCGTCACGCCGGCTGCTCGCGAAAAGGATTTGCCGGAAACGCCGGGAGCGCAGACGCATTAGGGCTAATGTCGACAGAGGCGGCGGACGCTCGATTAGAGGGACGTTGGGGCAGAGACGACCAGGGATCATGGAGAGGGGTTCAGATGAAGGGCCGCTATGAGCCAATCCGCTAGGCAACCTCACCAGACCGAAGAGGTGCAGCGGCGGCCCCTCGAATGGGATCACAGCAGCCCTCCGGTCAAAGTGCTCTGGGGACGCGTAGCTGCTCTGGCGGTCACCATCATCGTCGCCTATCTGGTCGGGCGCGCCGCAGCCTCGCAGGGCGTCCCCGCGGAAGACCTGGCACGGGCACAGACCGAGCTCGCCGCCGCCCAGGAACGAATCACCGAGCTCGAAACGCGGCTGGAGGAGACGACCTCACCCGAAAGCGCCCGTCCCTCACTTTCCCCCGCCGGACAGGGCGCCGAGGAGGCCGGTGAGACGCAAGCAGAGGCCCCTGCAGATGGAAACGGTGCAGAGGGCGATCCGGCCGCAGGCACAGGGCCCATCGAGGGAGCGCAAGCTCCCCAGGATCAACCTGAATCCGTCCGGACCTACGTTGTGGAAGATGGCGACACCCTCAACACCATCGCCAACGACGTCTACGGCGATGCTTCTCTGGTCGACCTGATCGCGGAGGCCAACAACATCACCGCCCAGGGCCAAATCCAGATCGGCCAGAAGCTGGAACTTCCGCCCAGACCCTAGTCTCCCTGCGGCCACCGTCCGAAAGCGCCAGGTGGGGAAAAGATGTGTGTGTGGGGATCATTCAGGCAACACTCACGGCAACTCGCTCTGAGGACGGGTTGTGGATCAGTCTCCCAGAGCCCTGAAGGCACCTTCGCCCCGGCGATCGTAGGCCTGGGACACCTTGGCCGGTAGCCCGGTGCAGTCCCTCTCGTCGAGGATCAATTTGCGGTCGCCGGGTGGCGCCTCCTGGTCGAAATCGAACGCGTTCATCATGTTGCTGGCCTGGCAGTCTCGCTGTGTCATGCAATCGAGGTCGTGCACGGTCTCGATGAACTTGAGAACTGAGGAGAACTCATACTCCGTGCTGTCGACGTAGCCCTCCTTGGCCCACGGGGAAATGACCAACAAGGGGGCCCTCGGCCCGAGACCCATCACGTCGTAATGCGGCGGGGGGACGTGGTCGTAGAAACCCCCGAAGTCGTCCCAGGTGAGGAAAATCGCCGTGTTCTTCCAGTATTTCGAGCGCATGATCTGATTGACCACCGAAACCGTCCAGTTCTCCCCCACACATACACTCGGGCCGCCGGGATGCTCGTTCACCCCGGGGCCGGGAACCACCCATGTCACCGGCGCAAGCCGTTCCTTGGCGATGTCCTCGGGAAAGTCCTCCTCACCGGTTATGTCTTTGCCCCAATGCGGTGAGAAGCGCATGTGCTTGATCGCCAACATCGCATTCATCCACGACCCCTCGTCTGCGTAGTAGTGCCAGCCGATCCCGGCCTTGTCCAGCTGGTCGGGCAACACCTTGAAGTTGAAGCAAGCTCGCACGTGTTCCCAGTACTGAACAACCGTGTCGACATCGTTTGCCTCCTCGGCCTCCATGATCTCCCGCTTCTCCTGGCGCGAGAGCTTCTGGAAGCGGAAGACAGTCTCATTGATGTCGTCGCAGTAGCCGCCTTCGGTACTGGTCTGATCCTTGTTGCCCACGACTCTTCCCGCTTGAGCTGCGACGGTATAGAGGTGGGCGGGAAAGGTGGGTCCGTACATCGAAGTGAACAGGTTGTCACCCAGGACGAACTCGTCGGCATAGGCCCAGTAGTTGGGAATCCCCTCCCGGGTGAAGGCCGAGTAGCCGTTCATCGTCTCGCCGTTGGTCACCTGGTCAAAGCCATCCATCTTGCCGCCGTTGATCGACTTGACCCCATCCAGGAACGCATGGCCGAGGTCGGGCTCGAAGACATCGGTCGCCACCGATAGCTGAACGGTCTCTCCCGTCGAGGTCTTGCCTGTGGTGGCTCCGTTGGCCCCGGGGTAACGCCCGAAATAGTTATCGAACGTGCGGTTCTCCTTGATGATGAAAACGATGTGTTTGATGGGTATGTCGCCGTCTTCCCCGGCCGGAGCCGCCCCCTCGCCTCCGTTGTCCTTCTGGGGGTTGGGCGGGCCGGCCTGCTCTTCCTCCTCCGGCGCAGCCGGCTGGCCCGAGGTGGCCGTCGCATCGGATCCGGAATCCCGTACCGCAAACCAGGCGCCGGCGGATGCGATAACCAGCATGACGAGCACAAGCACGGAGCGCCTCCTGCGCGCCAGCATCCGCCTGCGCGCAGACCGGCGGGCACGCCAGGTTTGGGCCGGATCTGTGCGAGATCGGACGACTCGATTCGACCCCCTTCGAGGAGGCAGAGCTCACACTCCATTTCTTCGTGCCCAACACCGCACCCCGGCCGAACAGTCAACCCGAACGGAGCCCCCGACACGACTCGGTAACCATCGGTAACCAATGGACGAATCAAACGTCCAAAGCTATGACGCGGCGAAATCCTACCGGAACCCCGGGCCCTGGGGTTGGATTGACGCAGGGTTTCCGGTTTGGCCGCAGCGGGTAGTTGGGTGTGTCGAAAGAGTTATCCCTTTATCGGAGGAGAAGAAGATGGACGAGTTCACAGATGGGCTAGGCGACGCGTTTTCGTCGGTAGCGACGTTCCTGCCGAAGCTGGTCGGCTTTCTGCTGATTTTGGTCATCGGCTATTTCGTCGCCAAAGCCGTGGCGAAGGTGCTGGACAAGGTCCTCGAGCGCGTCGGTTTCGACAAAGCCGTCGAACGGGGCGGAGTAGGCAAGGCTCTGACCAAATCGCAGTACGACGCCTCGGGGATCCTGGGCAAGATCGTGTTTTACGCCCTGTTCCTGTTCGTGTTGCAACTGGCCTTCGGCGTATTCGGCCCGAACCCGATCAGCACCCTGATAGCGAGCGTCATCGCTTATCTGCCCAAGCTGTTCGTGGCCATAATCATAGTCGTCATCGGCGCCGCGATTGCGGCAGCGGTCAAGGAGATCGTCGAGGCGTCATTGGGCGGTCTGTCCTACGGCCGCACATTGGCCTTTGTGGCAAGCGCCGCAATCCTGGTGGTAACCGCCTTTGCTGCGCTGAACCAGCTGGAGATCGCTCCGGAGATCGTCAACGGCCTCTTCTACGCCATCCTCGCGATCGTGGCAGGCAGTGCGGTTGTGGCCGTCGGCGGCGGCGGCATCTCGACGATGCAAGAGTACTGGCAGCGTACGGCCCACCGCACCGAGCGGGAGAGCAGCACCTTGAAGCAGGAGGCATCCGGCTCCAAGGAGCGGATCCAGGAGCGGGCGCAGGACCGCAAGGATCAGGCCCAGGGCGCAGGCGACGGAGCAACCGCGTAAGCTGAGCAAACCCGATCCCACACAAGGTCACTCCGAGAGAAACCCGCCCGGCCACCCCGGGCGGGTTTTTTTCTATTGAACAGGATTGGGTCTGGGGGTTGGGTTTGGAGCTTTCCCTCTTACTGGAGAGTGCGTCCCCCCTCGGCCGGTATCAGGCCGATCCTGAGATGACCCCTGACGGAGTCGGACTCCAGCGCCGATGAGAAACGCTCCAGAGCCCCGGTCTCTATGCGGCGGCGCACCTCACTCAGTTTGGCACCGTCCATCACCTCAACATCGACGTCGACCTTCGGACGGCCTCCGTCCTCCAGCACGCGAACGCGAGCGGAACGCACGGCCGGATCCCGTTCTATGTCGTCGGACAGGGCGGAGGACAAGCCGGACGCCCGCAATGTCGTCCTACCCTCGGCCGGGTCACGGGTGAGGTCCAGCTCGCCCACAGAGGGCGTAGAGGCCAGCTGCGCTTTGAGCCATCTGTAGGCGAGATAGGCAAGGATCAAGGCGATCAGGGCCACAAGAGGCCAGAACCAGTCGTCGATGCGGCCGAAAAACCCTGTGATCCCACCTGTGAGGAGCGGTTCTTGTGCCTGGGTGCTGCCGAAGGCGCCGTAGCCCCGCGCCACACCGTACGCCCCCGCGGCAATCAAAATGATCCCAACCAGGGTGAAGACCGTGCGATTGAGGACGTCCGGAGTGCTGCTCATTGGGTCCCCCTCGTCCTGAGATTGACGACAACGTCGGTGGGTGAAGCAAGGTCGAGGGAGGCCAGTCTCGAAGCAACGGCAGACTGCACCCGCTCTTTGAGGTCTCCTTCGACACGACGGGTGGTCGTCGCAGACACCTGCGCCGTCCCCGCCCTCTTTATCCTTACGCGTGCCCCCGAAATTCCTTCGACGCTCATCGCGCTTCTGCCCAGCGAGCCCTCGAGGCTCTTTCGTTTGACGATCGCATCAACCGAGTCGTCCGAGCTCTTCAGCGGGAACCCAAGCGGGCGTCTCGCGGCCATAGCCAGGTAGAGCATGACGAGTCCCACCACGATCAGACCGATGCACAGCAGCCGGATGGCGGGGTTACTCCACGGATTCTGCAGAGCCCCCTGGTACCAGGTTGTGTAGGGGATGACCAACGGAGGCTGACCGAGCCCTGCGAGCAGTATCTCGAGCATTACGAGCAACGTGCCGATCAACAGCGCAAGGGCCAACAACGCGGCGACTATTCGTCCGAAGATGCGCAACCTTCTCCTCCTCGTGCTGTGGCAGGTAACGTTGGTGATGTTCTGCGGCGCGAAAGGCAAGGCAGGCAAGGCAGGCAAGGCCGCAGGGAGGGTGCGCATCGGCTGAGATGCGTGCCCGGCCGAGAACGCCGGCTGGTGCAGCCGCTTCGCCCGGACAACGCGGCAAACGTTGTATGTCGCCGCACTTAGATAACTCTCGGCCGCGGGGGCGGCGCACTCGGAACCACGAGCTCTGGGATGGTGATGTTTACCTCGCCCACCCGCAGGCCCGTCAACTCGTGAAGCCGTTTGATCACATGCTGTCTGACCCGGTTTGCAACCGCACCAACCGGCTCGGGGTACCTCACACTGACGACGATGTCCACCGCCGTAGAAGCCCGGTCCACCTCAGCGTGGGCTTGTGCCTCCCTCTTGTCGCTCCCCGTAAACAGATCCGCAAAACGCCCGAGCCCAGACGACTGGACGCCACCGACGCCGTCGACCTCCGAAGCGGCGCGACCGGCGATCTTCTCGACCACCCTTGGCGTGATGATCGTGTGTCCGCGATCGGTGATCAGCAGATCGCTCGAAGGTGCGTCTTCGGTTGCCTCGGCAGGTGGCACCGGGGAGAAAGTCGCCGGAGCGGCCTCGTCATGCTCGGGCGTAGCCATGGGGTCTGCCGCCCCGGGAAGGCGAACCTCATCTTCTTCCCATACCGAGGGCTCCGAAGACGGATGGTGGGTTTCGGCTACCGGCGCAAATGGCCCCGGGGGGCCTGCCGACTCGAAGGGTTGGGGATCCTCCTCGGGGACGAAAGGCTGCAAGCCTCCCTCACCCTTCCGAGGTTCGGGCGGCTCTTGGTCCCCGCCCCCCTCTTGGTCCCCGCCCACCTCTTGGTCCCCGCCCACCTCTTGGTCCCCGCCCACCCTCGGCTCGGCTTGATCACCTGGGATCGTGTCCGGAGGAGGAGTCGCCCCTGCTGCCCATGCCGCCGCTGCGGTCTCGCCTAAGGGATCGTCCCGGATCGAAGACTCGTCAACCACCGGAATCTCTTCTAGCCGAGACGAATCGTCGCCCGCGCCGGCGGGAGCATCGCCCTCGGCCGATGAATCGTCCGCAATCTCGAATTCCTTGGTCTCGAACTCATCGGGATCGGAATCCCCGCGCCGACTCATCGCCTGTTTGACCCGCCGCTGATGTACTGCGATACATCGAGCTCACCCTCGACAACCTTCATGACGACGAAACCCGCTGCGCCAAAGAGCGCTACAACGAGCATCTCGCCGAAACCCACCAGCACCAAAGCGAGTCCCAGGATCAGACCCACGAAAAGTCCGGCAACCGTCGGCTTCATCGATTTCCTCCCTCCACGTCAGATCACTCTCCTTGGCCGTCTCCGGGCGCTCCATTGTTTGCGGCACCACACAACCGGTACCTGCATGCCCCGGGGCCTGTGATGGAAGACGACCTCTGAACCGCCGAGACGGGAACTTTTTCCCGAAAGGCGGCGATACTCCTCTGCACCTGCTTTGAAGAAATCGGGGTGTCCCCCCCTGTCGGGATGATGCGTGAAGGCAAACCGTCGCCAGGCGTCCTTGAGCTCGTCCTGGCTGGCGCCCGCACGCACTCCCAGGGGAGAGCGCGGTGATTGCACCTTCAAGCCGGCCCCCCGGTGCCCCTCTTCTTGGAGGTTCGCTTCTTCTTCGGAGGCTGGGAGCTCGCCGGGGGCGTCACCGGCTCCCCTGGTATCACGTCGCCGGGAACCTCGTCTTCGAGCACGGGATCATCGGGCAGAATCTCCCCCGGAAGCACGTCTGCTGCGGGATCTCCCTCGACCGAGGGCGCAGCTCCCGGCTCGGCCAGCAGCAAATCGTCCTGGATTTCAGAGGTCACCGGATCTGGTGCAAGTGGATCCGGGATCGGATCGCCGGGGAGTGTGTCTCCCGGCAACGGCATGCTCGCCGGCGCAAGAGCCTCTTGCCCAACAGGATCCGGCAGTGTTTCCTCGGGAGGTTCGTCGGCGCCGAGAAGCGCCGGGGGGATGTCGACGTCGTCGATGTAAACGGCCACGGGAAGTCCCCCAGCCACCGGCGCGGCAGCACCGCGAACCTCGTCGGCAACCTGCGGCAGAGGCACGTCCCACGCCGCCACCACGTGCACTTCGAGCTGATCCTCGGCAAGCCGGACGCCTTCGACGCGCCTCCCGGGCAGATATGTAGCCACCTCGGCGACGCGGCCGGGATAGAGACGAGCGACCGAGGGGCATGCAGCAACCACAGTGGCAATGACCTCGGCGTCGGCAGGCATGATCGTTACTGGACTCGTGGCTCGGGAGGAGGAGGCGCCGGCTCTTCTGGCTGCTCTATGAAAACATCATCGACCGATACGTTTACCTCGGTGACCTGGAGCCCGGTCATGGCTTCGACGCGCTGGATGATGTTGTCCCGGACCGCCTGTGCGACGTCGACGATCGAGACGCCGTACTCGGTCACGACATCGACATCCACAGCGGCCTGGCGCTCGCCGACCTCCACCCTGACCCCCTGAGAGGGGCTCGGCTGGTTCCCACCCATGGGCAGCTTCTCGACGAATCCGCCGATCGCCCGTGATCCGCCCGTGCCCATGTTGTGTACGCCCGAGACTTCACGGGCCGCCATACCCGCAATCTTCGTTACCACCGAGTCGGCAATCGAAGTTTTGCCTTTCTCGGTCAAGAGATCGCTTCCCCCTGTTGCCGAGGTACTGGCCAAGCTTCCGCTCATACCACTCCCACCTTCCTTCCGAATCGAAGAGGAGCTGCGCCCCGGCAGCAACCTCTGAAAGCCTTCCCCTGGATCCAACGGAAGTAACCTACCAAGAAGCACTGTCACGGCGCACCTTACCCGGCAACATACTCGCAAAGGCCCAGAAGCAGAGTCCGACGCCCAGGAATGTGTGAGCCTGAAGGCTATGGGAAGCTTCGAGATCCTCGACCACACCGCAGATGTAGGGATCAGGGCGCAGGGCGCAAGCCTGGAGGAGCTGTTCGAGCAAGCAAGTCGAGGGCTTGCGGAGATCATAGGTATCTGGCACCCGGCCTCTCCACCGGAGCGAGAAAGCCGTGGGCACGAAAAGCAGATCGAGATCGACCTGGAGGCTAGAGACCTCGGGGGCCTGCTGGTCGACTGGCTGGGTGAGATCGTCTATCTGGCGGATGTCAAAGAAAGGTCTCTGACGCGCGTTCAGGCAGAAGCGGTGAGCGAGCCGGGCGAGGCCGAGGCAGGAGGTTGTACCGCAGCCGGCCGATTCTGGCTCGAGCCACGAGCAGGCGAGCAGCCGGAAGGGACCGCCGTGAAAGCGATCACCTATCACCGGTTGAAGGTGGCGCCCACCCCTAACGGCTGGGTCGCAGAGGTCTACATCGATGTCTAGCTCGCCGGGGCCGCGAAGGGTTGGAGAGTTCGAGTGGGAGATCCCAATTGGTCATGTCGACGGCATGCGGGTTCCCGGCCGTATCTTCGCGTCGGATGCGCTGTTCCATAAGGCGGCCGAAGACCACTCCATAGAGCAAGTTGCCAATGTGGCTACCCTTCCCGGGATCGTCGGCGCTTCCTATGCGATGCCCGACCTCCACTGGGGATACGGTTTTCCCATCGGAGGCGTCGCCGCCACAGACATTTCCTGCGGCGGTGCGATCTCCCCGGGCGGTGTCGGCTTCGACATCGGTTGCGGCGTCCGGCTGCTCCGGAGCGAGCTGCCGTGGAACGACATCCGCACACGGCTGCCGAACCTCGTCAGGTCGCTCGGCCGCATGGTTCCGCGGGGGGTCGGCGGCAAGGGCCGGCTGCAATGCAGCCCTCAAGAGATGGACCAGGTGCTCCAGGAGGGAGTGAAATTCCCGTTGGCCCACGGTGTGGGGTGGGAGGAGGACGCCGAGATGACCGAGGATTCCGGCACCCTCGCCGGCGCACGCCCCGCATTCGTGTCCGATCGCGCTAAAGAACGAGGGGGGGCACAGCTCGGAAGCCTCGGCGCCGGCAACCACTTTCAGAGGTACAGGTGGTCGAGCAGATTCTCGACGCGCCCGCCGCGGACGCGATGCGCCTATGGGAGGGGCAGGTCTGCGTGATGATCCATTCCGGCTCGCGCGGTGTGGGGCATCAGGCATGCACCGACTACATCAAGGTCTTCGACCGTGTCATGGGCGAGCTGGGTATCGTTCTTCCTGACCGGCAGCTCGCATGTTTGCCCGTGGAACACGATCTTGCCCAGAGGTATCTCGGCGCAATGGACGCTGGCGGGAACTTCGCAAGGGCCAACCGCCATGTCCTTGCCGACGGGGCGCGCGCTGCGTTCGAACAAGTGCTGGGCGCCGGGGCTCGCGATATGGGGATGGCCACGGTCTACGACATCTCCCACAACCTCGCCAAAATCGAGACGTATGAGGTTGACGGGCGCCCACGCGAACTGTGCGTGCATCGAAAGGGCGCAACGCGTGCCTTCGGTCCGAATCATCCGGAGCTCCCGGAACGGTACGCACGATTTGGACAACCGGTGATGGTTCCGGGCAGCATGGGTACCGCGTCATATGTGTTGGCCGGTCTGGAGGGGGCCAGGGAGCGTTCGTTCAGCTCGGCGTGTCACGGCGCAGGACGTCTGATGAGTCGCACGAAAGCGCGAAAGGTAATGGCCGGACATACGCTGAGAGAGCAGTTGAGCTCAGAGGGGATTCTGCTGGCAGGATCGAGCTCGAAGCTGCTGTCCGAGGAAGCCCCGTACGCCTACAAGGATGTCTCCGACGTGGTGGCGGTCTGCGAGGGGGCGGGGCTAACAAAGACGGTGGCGCGCCTTCGACCCGTGGGAGTCGTCAAGGGCTAGTCGTTCCCCGCCGAAGACCCGCAGAAGTCCCCGCAGAAGTCCCCGCAGAAGTCCCCGCAGGAGAAGGAGAATCGGCAGGATGCGTGCAACCTTTCGCTCCTCCGGATCCGTCAAAGAGATCATGCCGGCCAAAACGAACGCACGGGTGAGAACGGGTGCAGGTTTGCTGGCTCTGGCGCTGGCCCTGGGTGGTTGCGGCGCGCCGAATGGGGGCGCTTCGGGCTCCGGAAGCGGGGGGTCAGGACCGGATGGGCCCGTCGCCGGCACTCCGGGGACGGGTATCGGCAACGGAGGTGGGGGCGGGGTTGTTTCGCCCCGGCCGGGAATGGCCGACGTTCATCCCGTCGAGTGGGACGAGGTCAGGCTGGCCGAGGACGATAGGAGCCTGTGGCTGAAATGGTGGAGTGGAGTCGAGCCCTGCCACGTTCTCGACCGTATTGAGGTCCAGGTCGGTCCCCGGGTGGTCATAGTCACCTTGCTCGAGGGACGAGTTCCCGGGAAAGAAGACGTTGCCTGCCCCGAGATGGCGCAGCTGAAAGAGGCCAAGGCGACGCTTGCGGAGCCGGTTGACGGGAGAAGGGTGGTCGACGGCGCCAAGCTGGGGGCGCTGCCAGACCCGGACAAGTGCGGGCCGGGCCAGACCGCGCTCAAGAGGTGCCGCTAGTGAGGCACTAGTGCCTCACCCCAACCTCAAGGTTGAGCGACCGAATCAGCTCCACGAATGAGATCATCGTCCGGCGTCCCGCCTCCTGCTGGCGGGGCAGATGACGCGCCGCCTCGTCTAGCAGGTCCCTGGGGTTCACCCCCCAGTGCTTCTCCATTTCCTGCGGGTCGGTATCGGCACACCAACCCGCGATGATCTGTGACGTCACCTCGAAGTGGAATTGGGTGGCGTACACGCGGTCACCGTAACGAAAAGCCTGATAGGGAACGGCGAAGCTCGAATACAAGAGCCTGGCGCCGTCCGGCAGCTCGAATGCGTCCTCATGCCAGTGAAAGACGCGTATTCCCGAAGCGAATGAGTCGAGCACGGGGTCGGCTCGCCCATCGTCGGTTGCGACAATGGGATGAAACCCGACCTCGCGCACGGGAGACGGCCGTACCTCCGCCCCCAGGGCACGGGCAAGAATCTGAGCTCCGAGGCATACGCCGAGTATGGGCAGCTCTCGCTCCAACACCCTGTCGACGAAACCGTAAACGTCTCGCAACCAGGGATGCTCGTCGAACTGCAGCGCGTTCATCCCGCCGCCCAGCACCACGACCGCAGAGACATCCTCGACCCGGGGCCAGTCGGCCGTCTTCCAGGCGTCGAGATATCGGTATGGCGCGCCGGCCGAGGCAAAGACGTCGGCGGCGATGCCGAGTGGTGCATCGGCTTGATTACGTATGCATAGGATCGGCTTCACCGCCCGAGTTTAAGGCTCAGATTCGCTCGAAATAGCGCATGAGCTCCCAGTCGGTGACCACGTTGTTGTCGAAGATCTTCTGCTCCTGCACGGCGGTGTTCAGGAGATGCCCGAAGACCAGATCACCGAAGGCTTCGCGGGCCACTTCGCTGGCCTCGAAGGCGTCGATAGCCTCATGGAGAGAGGTGGGGACGCGCTCTATGTCGGTTGCTTCATACGCGTTGCCTTCGAAAACAGAAGGAGCTTCGATCTTGTTCTCCAGGCCGTGAAGGCCGCCCGCCAATGTGGCGGCGAAGGCTAGGTAGGGATTCGCATCCGCGCCGGGGATTCTCGACTCGATGCGGAACGAATCGTGCTCACCTACTAGCCTGTAGCCGCAGGTGCGGTTGTCCTTGCCGAGTGCGATCGCCGTGGGGGCCCACGACTCGGCCTGATAACGCTTGTAGGAGTTCACCGAAGGGGCGAACATCCAGGCCATCTCCCGTGTGGTCGACATCAAGCCACCCAGGTAATGGCGGAAAGTCTCCGACAAGTGGTCGGGATCCGAGTCGTCCCACATCAACGACTTCGACCCGTCCTGATTCCACAGGCTCGAATGCAGATGACACGAGGAGCCCGCTTCCTCCATCTTGTACTTAGCCATGAAGGTGAGGGAGACACCGTTCAGAGCGGCGATTTCCTTCGCGCCGTTTTTGTAGATCGAGTGTCGGTCGGCGACCTCGAGAACATCCGCGTAACGGAAGTTGATCTCATTCTGACCTGCGCCGAATTCGCCCTTGGAGAACTCGACCGGCACGCCGGCTTCGTCCATGCCATTTCTTATTTGGCGGATGATCCACTCATCCTTGGTCGTCTGAAGGATGTGATAGTCCTGAATGTAGAGCGAGTGCGGGTTTGGTTCCTGATAGCTGCGAGCTCGTAGGTCGTCGAACGAATCCTTGAATAAATAGAACTCGAGCTCGGACGCCGCCATGAAACGATACCCTTTGGCCTCCGCTCGCTCGATCTGGCGTCTGAGAATCTGGCGAGGGGTGACCTCTACGGGCTCGTCCCCTTCTTCCGAGAGGACATCGCAGATCACGAGCGCGGACTTGTCCAACCAGGGGACCACCCGCAAAGTCGCCAGATCCGGCGCCATCTTGAAGTCGCCGTACCCGGTATCCCAGTTGGCGTATTTGTAGCCGGGGAGGGGTTCCATCTCCATGTCGACGGTCACCAGGTAGAGACAAGCGTGCATGCCCTCGGCCCCCAGGACGTCGTCCAGGAAGTAATGGCCCGTGACCCGCTTGCCCATGAAGCGTCCCTGCATATCGGGAAAGACACACACGACTGTGTCGATCTCGCCCGAGTGGATCATCCCTTCGAGTGTCTGGACATCGACTTTACCGGCCACGGCTCAACTCCCTTCAGCCATGCGGCGCATCCCGTTCGATGCGCCGATCCTCCGCTTCCAGGCGGCCGAAGTCACCGAGCTCCGGATGCCCCCGTTCACCCTTGGAGACTGCGAACTCCTCCTCCGGAGAGAGCACAAGCCGGTGACGTCCGTGCAGGGCGAAGTAGATAAGACCTGCGGCGAACCAGAGGAGCGCTCCCACGACACCGGGACGGTAGTCGGCATTGCCAAACAAGGAGATGAGCGAGATCAACGCAATTGCGGCCGCGACGACGGCTCCCGGAACACCCAAGACGCTCTTGTAAGGCCGCTCGATGTTGGGAAGATTCTTACGCATCAGCACGAACGAAACCATTTGCATGAAGTATGAGATCACCGCTCCGAACACCGCCATATACAGAAGGGCCGCACCAACCTCCGAGCCTCCAAAACGGTAGATGACGTAGGCCGCTGCGTATCCGATGAGCGCCCCGACTATAAGGGCGACGTGCGGTGTCCTCCGGGTGCTGTGCGTAGGCGAAAGCCAGTGGGGAAAGTAGCCTGCCCTCGAGAGCGAGTAGATATTGCGCCCGTAAGCGTAGATGATCGTATGGAAGCTCGCGACCAGTCCCGCCACGGCAATCAGCGCCAGGAGGGAGCCTCCCACTCCACCGAAGATCGCCTGGAAACCGAGGAAAAGTGGTTCGAGTGACGTACCGACCTCCGCCGATCCACCGTCAACGCCAGAGTTGAGAAAAAGAGTTAGAAAAGCCGCGATCGCGAGCGTGAGCAGACCCAACAGGATGCCTTTGGGCATGTCTCGCTTGGGGTCGTGGGACTCCTCGGCCGCAAGCGGAAGCTCCTCGATGGCGAGATAGAACCATA
>JACDDL010000329.1 GCA_013817045.1 Actinomycetota bacterium
TCTCGGAGATGTTCGGAGGCGGTATGCAGTCGCAGGCGATGGGATCCACGGTGATGGAGAAGAACCTCGACCGAATAACGGTCATCACGGCTATCGTGTTCTCCGCAACCACGATCCTGTTGGCGTTCCGGCTTCAGTAGCCGGCCGCCGGCCCACCCTCCTTCTCCATGCCGAGCTTGAAAACGCCTCTGGCGCTCCTGGTGTGCTTTGCGCTCGGTACGGTTGCGTGCTCCGGCTCGACGCCCTCGGCCGCAACCGGCGGGGGCGAACCCACCCCTTCGGAGTCGCCCGAGCGCGTCGATACCACCCCCGGCGAAACCGAGCCGGCCGCCGGCGACGAGCCGAAAGGCGGTGGGTCTGCAGGCTCGGATTCCGGAGACTCAGGTTCGGGAGGCTCAACCGGACCGGCCGAGGACACCGAGCGCGTGCTGTCGGTCGCAATCCAGGAGCCCGGGACACTCGATCCACTGCGCGTCGCAGATCCAGGGGCGGCGATCGTGGTGCGCCAGCTCTTCGAAGGCCTCACCAGGTGGGACCCCGTGAAAAACAAAGTCGTTCCCGCGGCCGCGCGGAGCTGGACGGTGGACGAAGGCGGTCGCGTATTCAGATTCACCCTTCGCAAGGGCATGCAATTCCACGACGGCTCTCCAGTGCGAGCGCGCGACTTCAGGTTCGCCTTCGACCGCATAGCGCGCAAGGCGAGTGCTTCGGATCTCGCTTACACGCTCGAGCTCGTCCGCGGCTTTACCGCGACCAACGGCTTCGGTGACACCGACCACCTCCGGGGGCTGAGATCGCCCGACTCCCGGACGCTGGTGGTAAGGCTGAGCGAGCCGTACAGGGACTTCCCCGCCGTGCTCACCCACCCATCCTTGGTCCCCGTTCCCGCCAAAGCCGCGGCGGGCAAGAAATCGTGGGTCAGGCGCCCCGTCGGCAACGGGCCTTTCAAGCTGGCCACACGGTGGACGCCCGGGCGTCCGATCAAGCTCGACGCCTGGCGTAGGGGTGTGGGCGCGCCGAAGCTCGGTGGTGTTCGCTTCGTGCCATACCCGGACCCCCTTGCGTCGTGGCCCGACATCCTCGAAGGCTCCATCGACGTCGCCGAGGTACCGGCGGATGAGATCGCCGCTGCCGAGGCCGCTTTCGGCGCGGACGACTTCGGGCCACTGCTCGCGGGCTACTACCTGGGATTCAACATCGACTCCGAGCAGCTCGATGATGTCCGGATACGCAAGGCGATAACGCGCGCCATAGATCGCCGGAGGATCGCAGACGAAATCTACGATCGATCCCTCGTCGCACCACGAGGCATCGTTCCCCCCGGGACCCCCGGATTCAACCGGGATGTGTGCCTGAAGCTCTGTGACTCCTCTCCCAAGGCGGCGCGCCGGCTCGTCAAGAAGATCCCGGCCGGCGAACGCACCGTCACCCTCGACTACACGAAGGAATCGCCCCATGGTCGGGTTGCGCGCTCGGTCGCAAGGGATCTGCGGGCCGCCGGCCTGAAGGTCGACGTCAACGGGTACCGTTTCCCCGCTTTCCTCCAACGATTGAGCGACGATCAACAGTCGCTGTACCGCCTTGGGTGGATCGCCGAATTCCCGGTGGCCGACGGGTTCCTGACGCCCCTGTTCCGGTCCGGCTCGCTCGACAACCACTCGGGGCTCGAGTCCGAGAAGGTCGATCGCCTGCTGGCCCGGGCGCACCGCGAGCCATCGCCGAAGGAGCGCAACCGGCTCTACCGCAAGGCCGAGGTCGAGGTTCTAGGGCAGGTGCCAATAGCGCCGATAGGAACGTTCGTGACCCGCTGGGTAGTTCGCCCCCCGGGGGTGAACGTTCAGTTCGACGTAATGGGCGGATTCGATGCCGTTTCGGTCGAAGGTTAGCCGCCTCCTCCTGACGCTGGCATGCCTCGCTGCGGCGTGCACGCCCGGCGGCGAGCCGCCGTCTCGAGTGAGGGACAAGCCGGCGGGCGCGGCTGTTCCTGACGACGCCGGGGGCATCGCATTCGGGGTGCTGGGCGATACGGTGACGCTCGATCCCTACTCGCCTCTGGCCTCGGACCTCACCCACACGCTGGTCCGTCCCCTGTTCCCGTCCTTGTTCCGATTCGATCCCGACGGGACCCCCCGGGCGATGCTTGCGCGCACGCTCACGGAAACGAACTCGGGCGTGCGGATCACTCTGCGACGGGCCCGGTGGAGCAACGGGCGGGCCATCACCGCCCGTGACGTCGTGGCCAGCGTCCGGCGCGCCGGTCCTCCGTCCGGGCTCGCAGCCGTCTCCTCGGCGCGCGCCATCGGAGCCCGGCGCGTCGATTTGAGG
>JACDDL010000132.1 GCA_013817045.1 Actinomycetota bacterium
ATCGTCAGGCGTCCGCGCGCCATTAGTCTTCGGCGATGAACGATGCGAAGGGCAGGACGACACCGGCCGGCCCTCTCGAGACGACCCCGCCCGCCTTCTCCTCCGAGGAGGCCGCGGCCTTCGCCAAACGACTCTTCGGGTTGACCGGTGTGGCCTCTTCTCTCGACAGCGAACGGGATCAGAATCTGCGCGTTGTCTCCGATGAGGGCGTTCCGTATCTCTTGAAGATCTCGAATTCAGCGGACGACAGCGGGGTCATCGAGATGCAGACGCAGGCGCTCTTGCACATCATTCGAGCGCTTCCGGATCTTCCCGTGATGCGTCCTCTTCCAACTCTCGATGGTGGTCTCTACGCCACTCTGGAGGACACGGTCGGCAACGGGCACCTCGTTCGTCTGTTCACCTTTCTGCCGGGGAGGATGATGTCCTCGGTCGACCTCGATGCTCAGGCTCTCGGATGGTTCGGGTCGACGGTGGCGCGGATGGGGCTTTCGCTCCGAGGGTTCTTCCACCCAGCGGGCGGATACAAGATTCTTTGGGACCTGAAGCACACCGCACAGCTGCGTCCATTCGTGGATCTTGTCTCTGACGATGAGCGCCGGTCCATCTGTAAACGGGCACTCGATCGGTTCGAGCAACATGCCCTGCCGGCTCTGCCCGGTCTTCGGGGACAGATAATCCATAATGATTTGACGCTCGATAACGTTCTCCTGGACGACGCTCGATCGGTGAGCGGAATCGTCGATTTCGGTGATCTCACACACTCGGCGCTCATCTGTGATCTCGCCATAGCCCTGGTTTCACTCATGTGGGAGCGGCCCGACCCGTTCGAGGCTGCCGAGGCGGCAATAGCCGGCTACGGGTCGGTGCTCCTCATAGAGGACGAGGAGGCGGATCTGCTCGGCGATCTCGTTTCGGCGCGCCTGATTGCACTCATCCTGATTGCGAACTGGCGGGTCGCCCTATACCCGGAGAACACAAACTACATTACGGCCAACGCCGAGTCGGCGTGGGGTCTGCTGGAGCGGTTCGACGCGGTGGGGTTGTCCCGGGTGGCGCGCCGGCTGCGCGCCGCTTGCAAGGGAGGAGGATCGTCACGGTCGGGCGCAGGCTGCCCGCCGACGGAGGACCTTCTCGAGCGTCGCCGGAACGTCCTCAGCCCTGCTCTTTCGCCTCTCTCCTACGAACACCCGCTCCACCTCGTGCGAGGCGAGGGAATTTGGATGTTCGACAGGTCCGGAAATCGCTACCTCGACGCCTATAACAACGTCCCCGTGGTTGGATACAGCCACCCTCGAGTCTCACGAGCCATTGCCGATCAAAGCCGGACTCTGAACACCAATACGCGCTATCTGCACCGGAGTGTGATCGAGCTGGCTGAGCGGATCGTTGCGACGATGCCGGACGGGCTCGACACCGTGTTGTTCGTCAACTCGGGGAGTGAGGCCAACGATGTCGCCTGGCGCCTTGCCACTGCATACACCGGCGCGCCGGGCGCAATCGTGACGGCGAACGCTTACCATGGGGTAACGACGGCGACACTAGCGCTCTCGCCCGAGGAATGGATCGAAGGTGAGCTACCCGCGCACGTCGAGAGAGTGCCGGCGCCGGACGGCTACCGAGGTATCCATCGCCGGGAGAGCCCCGATTGGGCCGGCCGCTATGCTCGCCATCTGGGTGAAGCGGTCACGCGAATGCAAAGCCGCGGCATCGAACCCGCCGCGTTCTATGTGGATTCCCTTTTCACGAGCGATGGGATCTTCGCCCCTCCTCCCCTCTATCTCCAATCGGGTGTCGACTGTGTTCGGCAAGCCGGGGGCCTCATCGTCGCCGACGAGGTGCAGTCGGGTTTCGGACGGACGGGCGCGCACATGTGGAGTTTCCAGGCTGCGGGGATCGTTCCCGACTTCGTCACGCTCGGGAAGCCGATGGGCAACGGACACCCCATTGCTGCGGTTGTGACCCGGACTCAGATCGCCGAGAGATTCGCGTCCAAGTCGGACATCTTCAGCACCTTCGGTGGCAACCCGGTCGCTTCACGGGCAGGGTTGGCGGTGCTCGACGTCCTCGAGGACGAGGCGCTTCAAGAGCGGGCGGGAGAGGTCGGAGGCTACCTGCAAGAGAAGTTGAAGGAATTGATGCGAGGTCATGAGTCGATCGGTGACGTGCGAGGAGCGGGCCTCATGATCGGCGTCGAGCTCGTCGAGGACGCGAAGGAGCGCCGGCCGCACAGTCGTTTGGCCCACGCCGTGATGAACCGCATGAAGGACAAGGGTGTTCTGGTCGGTTCTACGGGTCCGGACGGCAACGTCCTGAAGATTCGCCCGCCACTCGTTCTCGCAACCGCAGAAGCCGACTCCATAGCAGGAAAGCTGCGCGACTCTGTGGTTGATCTGACGAATGTGGAAGGGCGAACCAGGCGGTAGTGGGTATGCTGAAGCTTCAACGGTTCGCAAAGGCCGTCACCAAACGAGCGAGCTCTGCGGGAGAGTTGTAGTTGACGGCATGTCCCGCTCCGGGAACCACTGCGAGGGTTCCGGCAGGCAGTAGGGCGGCCACCTCCTCCGCCCAGCGCTGAGAAACGATTGGATCTCGACCGCCCCGCACTACGAGCGTGGGCATGCTCATATGCGGGAGTTTCTCCTCTATCGCATCCTCCAGAGCGAATCGATACGTCTGCCACAGGCGTGCGGGCCGGCAGGCGAGGTAGTCCCGTATGTTCAGGGGGAGAAGTGACAGTGGCTCCCATGGGATGTCGCTCAACAACCTGCCGCCTTGGCGCAAGGTCGTGCGCGCGTGGGCGTCAATGGTTGGTCCGACAAGAATCGACTGTTCAAGGCGATGAGGGGGGAGGATCGCCATCTCGGCAATCACCTGGCATCCGAATGAGTTGCCCAGCGCAATCACTCGCGTGAGGCCCAATTGGTCCATCCATGCCAGGAGGCCGGCGGCCAGTTGAGCGATATCAAGCGCATCACTCGGTTTCCCGCTCTTCCCGAAACCCGGGAGGTCGGGCGCATAGACGTCGAAGAAGGGGGACAGGTGTTGGGCAAGCGGAACCATGTAGCGGCTGGAAAGGCCTAGTCCGTGAACCAGCATGATGACCGGACATTGGCGTTCGGGGCAGCGCAGGACTCGGGCGTGGATCTCTGTTGATTCGACCCGAGTCCAAACGCTTGACGGCAACTGATTCGACTCGATCGGGATCGCGCCACGCATGGAGGAGGAGCCTACGCGCTTGCCGCCTCGGATAGCCTGTCCGCCTCCCCGTCCCCGAGGGTCACGGGCTCCATCCCCAGGGCGTCCACCGGCATCAGGCGGGCGACGATGATCGACGCCAGGAGTGCGATGGAGGCTCCCACCAGCAGCGCCACCCCCATTGCGTCTACAAAGGCCACCTTGGCTGCGGCCGCCAGTTCGGCGCCTGGGGCTCCTCCTACCCGGCCTGCGACCTGCAAGGCCCCGCCCAGAGAACCCGTGGCGGCGCCTGCCAGCGGAGCCGGCAGTGATTGGACTGCTCCCGACAGGCTTGCTGTGAACTGGGACGCCAGGATGCTTCCCAATACCGCTACGCCCAGTGCACCTCCCAGCTCACGCGTTGTGTCGTTGACGGCCGAGCCAACCCCGGCCTTTCCCAAGGGCAGTGAAGCCATAATCGCGGTTGTGGCCGGAGGCATGCTCAGGCTCATGCCGGTCGCCAGAATGACGAGGCTCAGAGCAAGTACTCCATAGCCCGAGTCGACTCCGATAGTCGACAGAATGATGAGACCAAGGGCAACCACAGCCAGGCCGATAGCGACGACTCGTTTGACGCCGAACCGCTCCACAACCCGAGCGCTTTGGGGGGCTATGAGCATCAGCGTGAGGGCCATGGGGAGCGTTAGGAGCCCGGCTTCGAACGGCGAGTGCCCCTGCACGGTCTGCAGGTACTGGGTGAGCAAGAAAAAAGTGCCGAACATCGCGAAGAAGATCAGCGTTATGGCGCCGCTCGCCGTGCTGAAGCGCCGATCCTGAAAGTAACGAAGGTCCAGCATCGGGTGTTTCGTTCTGAGCTCCCCTAGAGCGAAAGCAAACAGAACGGCAGAGGCTGCGATGAATGCTCCAATGGTTGTGCCGCTGCTCCATCCGTGTGTGGGGGCTTCGATGATGCCGTAGAGAAGTACCCCCAGCCCGATGATCGACAGGGTCGCCCCCACGGGATCGAGAGGAGCCTCGCTGGGGTCACGAGAGGTGGGGACGAGCCAGCGTCCGCTCAGGAGGGCGACGATGACAATGGGAACGTTCAACAGGAAAACAGAACCCCACCAGAAGTGCTCGAGCAACCAGCCGCCGGCCACGGGGCCTATCGCCGCCCCTGCCCCCGACAGCCCTGCCCAGATGGCAATGGCGCGGCCTCGCTCTCGAGGCGGAAAGACGTTTGTGAGAATCGACAGTGTGGCCGGCATGACGAGAGCCGCCCCGGCGCCCATAACGGCACGGGCAAAGATGAGGTGAGCCGGAGAGTTTGCCAACGTCGAGAGGGCCGAGGCGACTCCAAAGATGACCAGTCCGACGACCAGTGCTCCTTTTCGTCCGAAGCGATCCCCAAGAGCACCACAGGTCAGCAACAATCCAGCGAACACGAGTGCATACGCGTCCACCATCCATTGCAGATCTGTCGATGTGGCTTGAAGCTCCCGCACGAGAGTTGGCAGGGCCACATTGAGTACGGTGTTGCCCACGATGATCATGACCAGGCTGAGGCACAAGACACTCAGAGTCCACCACCGGCGACGGTGGATGACGTCCTGGTCCATCAGGGCATGCGTTCTCAAGCTGACCTCCAAGAATGGCTATCGTCAAGTCGCGACGACCTACGGCGTTGCGAACAAGGCTGGGCGGCGAACTATTCCAGGGAGCCAACCGGGCACATCTACTTTCCATGGCTAACCTGATCTGTGACCCGCAGGGTCACCGGTGGACCTCCGTCGCAAGATGTACGCTGTGCGAGAGAGCCCGGCGTCTCGTAAAAGGACTATCGACCTCCTCTGCCCACCACAGGAAGATGATGCATGGGTGGCTTGGTCTCATGCTCGAATTGGGGGAAGCTTCAACTGTTTCCCTCCCGATGAAGCAGATCTGTAGAAAGGTGGGTCTATGCTTCTTCACCAATGTCCGCCGGTCGAGGCGATCGACCAGAACCTGAGCATTCGGCCGCAGTTCGTGCAGTCGGGCGAATTGGAGGAAGTCCCCCGATACCAGCTGTCCAAAGGCGAGTTGCCGCCTGAGACCGCCTACCAAATCATTCACGACGAGTTGATGCTGGACGGGAATGCGCGGCTCAACTTGGCGACCTTCGTCACCACCTGGATGGAACCACAGGCAGAACGCTTGATGGCGGAATGCGCCGACAAGAACATGATCGATAAGGACGAGTACCCGCAAACGGCGGAGTTGGAGATGCGATGTGTGAGCATGCTGGCCCATCTGTGGGGAGCATCGGACGTACAGCGCGCCACCGGCTGCTCCACTGTCGGTTCCAGCGAGGCCTGCATGCTGGGCCGGCCATAAATACGGGCTGGTGTACCCGGGTGTCGGCTGGGTGGTGTGGCGCAACAAAGACGCCCTTCCCGGCGATCTCGTCTTCAATGTCAATTACCTGGGCGGCAACATGCCTACCTTCGCCCTCAACTTCTCCCGCCCCGGCGCTCAGGTGGTGGCCCAATACTTCAACCTGCTGCGCCTCGGTTGGGATGGATACCGGCGTGTACAACAGGCCTGTCGCAACACCGCCCAATGGCTGGCGTCACAGATCGCAGCGCTGGGACCTTTCGATCTCATCTCCGACGGCAGCTGCATTCCGGCGTTTGCTTTCCGTCTGAAGGATCAGATCGAGCACTATTCGGTCTTTGACATATCCGAGTCCCTCCGGGCGCGCGGATGGCTCGTCCCCGCCTACAGCTTCCCGCCCAACCTGGAAGACCTCGAGGTGCTCAGAATCGTCGTGCGCAACGGATTCGGGCCGGACCTGGCCCAACTGTTCCTGGGGGACCTGCAGCGGGTGGTGACCCAACTGACTGTAGCTGAGGGCGGACGACCGGCGCCGGAGAAGCAGGCGTCTGGCTTCGATCATTGTTGAGAGCGACCCTCCACGGCACCCTCTGAGTGGATCGAGGTTCGCCCGGCGACCTCTGAAGCGACGGTCCGTGCGCTTGGCGTTACCCTTGACTCATATGCCGACTGACGACGTCCGGGGCAGGTCCCGGTCACCGGAGCCGCCCCTCGGGACGGGGGCTCCGAAACTGATCGCATCAGTCCTCAATGCGGATCTGGACAGGTTGTCAGAAGTATGCGGGGAGATGGAGAAAGCGGGACTCGACGGCATCCAGTGGGACGTCATGGACGGCCGTTTCGTCCCCAACCTAACCATGGGCCCGGCAACCATTGCAGCATGCCGCAAGGCGACTTCACTGCCGTTCGAAGCCCACCTCATGATCGAAGAACCGGAAAAATCGATTGAGCAGTACGCTGCGGCGGGCTGCGAATACATCATTGTTCATGTAGAGGCCTGCCGTCATCTGCATAGAGTGCTCGATGCGATCGTAAGCTTGGACGTCAGAGTGGGGGTCGCCCTCAATCCTGCGACCCCTCTGGAGGCAATCGCCCACGTCACAAATCTTATAGACGTGCTGCTCGTCATGACTGTTAACCCGGGGTTCGGAGGACAATCCTACATCGAGTCGATGGAGTTCAAGATAAAGGCGGCACGCGACCTCATGTCCCGTTGGCCGGACGAGGCGTATCTCGAGGTGGACGGAGGTATCTCACCTTCGACCATTGCCGGCGCGGCTTCGGCGGGGGCAGATTGGTTCGTGATTGGATCAGCCTTGTTCAAGCACGAAGGCGGAATGAAGGGGGCCGTGAACCATTTGCGCGCTGAGGTTGAGCGCGCCCCTCGCCGCTCTTGGATCAAGTAAGTTCGGAATTGCTGGGGCGATGGGCCCCATCGTCCCAAACGCATTGGACCATGGGGAAGGGGGCAACATGGATGCGGTAACCGTAGCCGACTCACCCCTCAGCATCGACGAACTGCTAAATGTTGCGCATGGAGCCTGTGTCGAATTGTCTCCCGCGGCGAGGATCAGCATCCAAGACAGTAGAGCGGTTGTGGACAAGGCTCTGGCAACGGGCAGAGCTGTCTATGGGCTCAACACCGGTCTCGGCCACATGAGCAACGTGCGGTTGCCCGACGAGGACCTGCTGTCAATCCAGGAGAGGATGCTGGCAGGCCATGCAGGTGGCTTTGGTCGTGACCTTCCCACCACGATAGTGCGAGCTGCCATGATGGTCCGGATCAACGGCATGGCGCGGGGCGGCTCAGGCGTCAGCCCTGCGGCGGTCGACATCCTGGTGGCTATGCTCAACATGCGCGTGCATCCCGTGATCCCTGCGTTTGGTTCTGTGGGAGCCGGCGATCTTGGTCAGTTGGCTCATGTTGCGATGGTCGCGGTGGGAAAGGGGCGTGCCGAATACGAGGACGAGGTGATGGAGGGGGCAGTTGCGCTGCAGCGCGCGGGTATCACCCCACTGACGCTGGCGCCCAAGGATGGACTGTCCCTAATGTCCGCGAACGGCGTCTCCATCGGTCACGGCGCCATCGTAGTCAGTCGTGCCGCCGAGGTTGCGGAGCTCGCCGACGTTGTCGCGGCCCTGTCGTTTGAGTCGATAGGAGGCAACCCCTCTATCGTCCACCCTTTCGTAGCCACCTCCAAGCCGGTCTCGGGCCAGGGGGAAGCGAGCCGCCACATCCAAGCCCTGTTGAAGGGAAGCTATTTGTTCGACCCGGACGGGCCGGCATCCATACAGGATGCCCTGTCATTCAGAGTCGTCCCCCAGGTTCATGGAGCGGCTCGGGAGTTCCTTGCGCTCACTCGAGATAGCGTGGAGATCGAGCTCAATTCACGGAGTGACAACCCTCTCGTCTTCGAGGCAGAAGGCACAATGATCCACAACGGCAACTTTCATCCGATGATGATGGCTCTCTCGTTCGATGCCCTCCGTCCCGCGCTCGCCCATATCGGTCAACTGAGCGAGCGGCGGATGAGCCATCTTTGGGACGCGATTTTTGCAAGTTCGAACGGCGCTCCAGATGGTCCACCGGGAGACCTTTTTGGTCTGTCTCTTAGGTACTCCGCTGCCCAGGTGTTTGCCGAGCTCAAGCAACTTG